>CAZZGS010000220.1:2108-6734 GCA_964653845.1 uncultured Bryobacter sp. | reverse complement strand
GAGGGTGAGATTCCAGCCGACGGAAAGCTGGGTGGCGAGGCCGGTCTTTTGCCGGTCTTCTGGGATGAGGGCGATGCCGGCGTTTACGGCGTCGCGGGGGCTGGTGAGTTTGACGGGCTTGCCGTCTACTATCAGTTCGCCGCTGTCGGCGGCATCAATGCCGAAGATGGCACGGCAGAGTTCGGTACGGCCTGCGCCCATTAGCCCTGCGAGGCCGACGATTTCACCAGATCGGAGAGTGAGGTTGATGTCTTTGAGGATCTTTGCGCGGTTGAGGTTCTTAACCTCGAGCAGGGGTTTGCCTGCAGGGTAGGGCTGGCGGCTATAGAGAGCGCCGAGATCGCGCCCGACCATGTGCTGGATCAGTTGGGAGCGGGAGAGGTCTTTGAGATCGCCCGAATGGACTGTGGCACCGTCTCGCAGGACGGTGACGCGGTCGCCGATGGTACGCAGTTCTTCGAGGCGGTGGGTGATGTAGATGACACCGGCTCCTTTTTCTTTGAGCTTCTTTACGATAGTGAAGACTTCTTTGGTTTCGCTCTCGCTGAGGCTGGAGGTGGGTTCGTCGAAGATCAGGAGTGATGTGCCGTTGGCGATGGCGCGGCAGATTTCGACCAGTTGCCGGCCGGCAGGGCTGAGGCGGTCGACACGCCAGTGGGCCTGGAGCGGGAAGCCGTGGGCTTCGATCAGCTTGGCGGCGCGGCTCATCATCGCAGACCGGTTGACGATTCCGAAGCCGCTCATTTCTTCGCGGCCGAGGAAGATGTTTTCGCCGACTGTGAGGTGCGAGGCGAGGAGGCTCTCCTGGTGGACCATGGCGATGCCGCTTGCGGCGGCCGCTTTTGGGTTGGCAAAATTCACGGGCTGGCCGCGAAAGAGCATTTGACCGTCGTCCAGACCCTGCATGCCTGCTACGATCTTCATGAGAGTGCTTTTGCCTGCGCCGTTTTCGCCCATTAGAAGGTGTACTTCACCTTCGCGGACGGAAAGATTGCCGTCGCGAAGGGCGGTGACTCCGCCAAATCGCTTCTGAACCGATTTCAAATCAAGCAGCATCGAAACTACATAGTCTATCCAAGCTTCTAAGGTACAGTGCCAGAATTTACAAGTTCCATCTACATACATGCGCCGATTGAACGGGTTTGGGCCTTCCACGAGGCACCGGATGCGCTGGCGAAGCTGACCCCGCCGGGGCAGGGAATCGAAGTAGTTTCCCAAAGTGGGGGTATCGAAGCGGGTGCGAAGAAGGTGATCCGGATGCCAGTACTTGGGCTATTTAAGACCGAATGGCATGCGGTGCACACGGTTTATAAACCGGTTTCACTTTTTATTGATGAACAAGAGCAGGGGCCTTTTGCGTATTGGCATCATGAGCACCGTTTCACGAGAAGCAATGAGGGGACACAATTGACCGATTGGATTACGTTTCGCTTGCCCGGCGGACCGATTGTGAACTTTTTCGGGGCTCCGGTGGTGAAGCTGCAGCTTCGCTCATTATTCAAATATCGCCATGCAATCACCAAGAAGTCTTGCGAGTAATTTGGGTTAACTCCTGATAGGATGCACTAGTCTCCTTTCATTCGCTCGATCATGCGCCAATCCATCCGCATTGCTGGTCAAATTCGCCGGTCTGTCTTCTACGAAGGCTGGCATGGACCCGCTGTACTTGAAGTGCTGCATGGGCTCGATGCGGCCAAGGCTGGGGCCCGTACGCCGGTGGCCAATCACTCGATCTGGGAACTGGTGCAGCATATGAGGTGCTGGCACGAGGCGGGACATGATGCTATATCTGGAAAGCCATTGCCACATACGGAAGAGGCCGATCGCCTTGGATGGCAAACGATACCTGATCTGTCAGAAAAGAATTGGCAGAGCGAGGTGCGGCGGTTTCGGGATTCGGCTGAGAAGCTGACGCAGAGGACGGCGACGATTGAGGACAAGAAACTGACTGAGCAAGTGCCTGGCCGGGCTTATGACATTGCACACATGCTGCTGGGCATTGCGAGCCACAATACCTACCATTGCGGGCAGATCGTGCTGCTGCATCGCTATCTTCATCTCCAGCATTAACTGGCAGGGACTTCCTCGGGTATCGCTGCGTCTACCAGTTTGACATTGGCCGGGATCGCGTCGAAGAACCCGTAGAGTGCAGGGACTACCAGGAGTGTGAGCGCGGTAGAGGTGATCAAGCCGCCGATGACGACGATGGCAAGTGGCCGCTGAACTTCTGAGCCGGGCCCGGTTGCGAAGAGAAAGGGCACAAGGCCAAGAGCGGCGACGCTGGCCGTCATCATAACGGGGCGGAAGCGCAGGGCAGCGCCTTGACGTACCGCTTGTTCGCGCGACATTCCGCCTTCGCGAAGACTCCTGATGTAGGAGACTAACACCACGCCATTGAGTACGGCGATGCCCCATAGCGCGATGAATCCGACTGAGGCGGGCACGGAGAGGTATTCACCGGTGAAGAAGAGTGCCGCAATGCCGCCCATGGAGGCAAAGGGCAGCACGAGGATGATCAGTGAAGACAGCCTTACGGAGCGGAAGAGCAGGAAGAGGAGGAAGAAGATGGCGCCAATGGTGATGGGCACGATGAAGGTAAGGTGCTTGAGGGCGCGCTCCATGTTCTGGAACTGGCCGCCCCATTCGAGGTAGTAACCCGGCGGTAAGTTAACCTGGGCTTTTACCTTTTGCTGGAGTTCAGCGACGAAGCTGCCGAGATCCCGGTCTTTGACGTTGATGCCAACGACGATACGGCGTTTGCTCATTTCGCGCTTGATTTGCGAAACGCCTTCGAGTAGTTCGATTCGGGCAAGGCTTCCCAACGGGACTTCAACCCCGGCTGGCGAGGTGAGCAGGATGGCGCGGATGCTGGCGATACTGTTACGAAGCGCTTCAGGATAGCGGACAACGGCCTGAAAGCGACGTTCGCCTTCATAGATTTCGGTGGCGGCACGTCCGCCGACAGCTGCTTCGATGGCATCGTTGACGTCACTTGCGTTGAGGCCATGGCGGGCAATGGCCTGTCGGTCAATGGTGATGGTAAGGTTCTGCTGGCCGAGGATGCGGTCGATCTTGACGTCGCCAATGCCGCGCACGCCAGCCGCTGCTCTGGCAATTTCGTTGGCCTTGGCCCGGAGCATTGCCAAGTCGTCGCCGAAGACTTTTACGGCAACATCGGCTCTGACGCCGGTGACCATTTCGTCGACTCGGTCGGAGATTGGCTGGGCGATGACGACATTGAGTCCAGGCAGGGTAGAGATGCGTTTGCGGATCTCTTCAGCGATGGTGTCCTGGGTGAGGCCCTTGCGTTCCTTAATGGTGGTGAGTTGGACCATCATATCGTTTTCGTTATAGCCGGCAGGGTCTACCGGCGACTCGCCACGGCCAAGGCGAGAGACAACCGATTTGACGCCAGGGATGGTCTTGACCATGTTTTGAGAGGTGAATTCCATCTTGATCGATTCGTCGAGCGAGATGTTTGGGGCACGATCTGCATTGGGTGAAACGATGCCTTCCTTCATCTCGGGGATAAAGGAAGTACCGAGGTAGGGGAAGAGGCAAATGGTGGCGGCGAAGAGAGCTAGCGACGCCACGATGGTTTTCTTCTGGTTGCCTGTGGTCCAGTGGAGCAACACGAGGTAGGGGCGCTTGAGCCAGCGGACGAGGAAGGTGTCGTGCTCGTCGCCACCTTTGAGAAGAAGAAGCGAGAGTACCGGAGAAAGTGTGAGTGAAAGCACCAGCGAGATGGCCAGGGCGATGGCGATGGTGATGGCCAGTGGGGCGAACATCTTGCCTTCCATGTCCTGCATGGTGATCAGTGGGAGGAAGACCAGAATGATGATACAGATGCCGAAGACGACGGGAGTTGCGACTTCAAGTACAGCTTCGCTGACAACCTTCAAGCGGGAGGCACGAGGATTGTGGCCAAGTTGGGCGTAGACGTTTTCTACTACTACGACAGAGCCATCGATCATCAGGCCGACGGCAATGGCCAGACCGCCGAGCGACATGAGGTTGGCTGAGAGCCCGTAGTAGTTCATGACGACGAAGGTGAGTACAGGAGTGAGGATCAGTGTCGCGATCACGATGATGCTGGAACGGAGATCGCCGAGGAAGAGGAAAAGGACAACAACAACTAGAACGATGCCTTCGAGGAGCACGGTGCTGACTGTATGGAGCGCGGCATCGACTAGCTCTGAGCGGTCGTAGTAGGGGATGAGTTTCAGGCCGTTCGGGAGCATGCCGTTGTTGTTGATTTCGTCGACGCGAGCTTTAACTCTGGTGACGATGTCTTTAGCGTTGCCGGAGGCGATCATCATGACAACGCCGCCGACGGACTCTGTATAGCCGCCCTTGACCATGGCGCCGTAGCGGACTTCTTCGCCGATTCTGACTTCGGCGACATCGCGAATGCAGACCGGAGTGGAGCGTACTTCCTTGAGGACAACGGCGCGGATATCTTCGAGGTCACTGATCAGGCCGATGCCCCGAACGAGCAGGATTTCAGGGCCGCGAGCGAGAATGCCGCCGCTGGAGTTGGCGTTGTTGCGCGCCAGTGCCTGCTGGACATCGTGAATGGTGATGCCAAAATACCGCATGCGGATGGGGTCGACGATGACTTGATAC
>CAZZGS010000220.1:0-2098 GCA_964653845.1 uncultured Bryobacter sp. | reverse complement strand
AGCCGCCAGTGGAATTGATTTCCGCGATGCCGGGGATGGAGCGCAGCAGTGGGCGGGCGACCCAATCCTGAACGATGCGGCGGTCGATGAGTTCTTGTCTGGTGAGTGGGCGCTGACCATCGGACGGACTTTCGATGGTGTACTGATAGACCTCGCTCAAGGCGGATGAGACGGGCCCGAGGACGGGAAGGATGCCTTCAGGGAGGCGACTGCGGACGTCGCCGAGGCGCTCGGATACAAGTTGTCTTGCGAAATAAATTGGGGTTTTGTCGTCGAAGACAAGCGTGACGATGGAGAGACCGGGCTCATTGACGGAGCGAAGCTCCTGGAGGCCAGGCAGGCCGGTCATGCCGATCTCGACTGGCACTGTGACGATGCGCTCTACTTCATCGGGAGAACGCCCGGGAAATTCGGTGGCTACTTGAACCTGGATGTTGGTGACGTCGGGGAAGGCGTCGACCGAGAGATTGCGGGTGGCATCGACACCAAAAGCAAGAGCGATGAAGGCCAGGACGATGACGATAATGCGGTGCTCGAGCGAGGCCCGAACCAGAGCGTTCAACATTAATTCATGCTCCTTCGCTGCTGCCTACTGCGAGGCGGCGGCGTTCGTTGTTGAGATGGAATGCGCCGTCGAGAACAATTTTCTGACCGGGCTTGATGCCGTCGAGGAGAATGCGCATGCCTTCGAGCTCTTCGCCCAGCAGCACCGGAACCAGGAGGAAGTTACCGGTAGAAGTTTCGACAAAAAGACTTTCTGTATTGCCCTCGCGCACTACCGCCGAGAGCGGGACAACCAGGCGTCGATTGGCTTTGTCTTTAAAGATCATTGACGCGAGCATGGCGGGTTTGAAGCGGCCGTTGGGGTTGGGGAGGTCCATGCGAGCGCGCACGGTTCTTGTTTGAGGGTTTAGAGTGGCACCAATGAACGAGAGCTTGCCGAAGATTTTTCGCTCAGGAAAAGCGGCAAGATGAGCCTGTACAGGTAAACCTTCGGAGAGTAGACTTGAGTTGGATTCGGGGACGTCCGCTACCAGCCAGACCTGGGAGAGCTCTGCGATATCGAAGACAGTATCGGAGGGCTGGATCATTTGGCCGAGGGTTACTTTGCGGTCGAGGACGGTGCCGTCCATAGGGGCAATGACGCGAGCGACGGAATTGATAGTGCGGGTTTTGCGGAGGTCTTCGACGGATTCTGCGGTCATGCCGAGGAGGGCAAGTTGATCGCGTGCCGCATCGAGTTCGGCAGTGGCTTCGGCGAGTTCGGCTTCGCGGCGTTGCAATTCCGCTGAGCCGATGACATCGGCTTTGAGGAGTTGCTGTGCACGGTCAACGGCACGTTGGGCCAACTGTTTGGATGAGATGGTCTTGAGAAAACCGAGCTGGGCGTCAGACAAGCCTGTGCTGTTAAGGAGTGCGAGGAGCTGTCCTTTGTGGACCTGCTGGCCTTCGGTGACCATGATCGAACTGATGCGGCCGAGAACGGGCGAGCCGACGCGAGTGACACGGGTTTCATCTACTTCAACACGGGCGGCGACGGTGTGGCTGGTGCCGATATCGGAAAAGGCGGGTTCTCCAATCTTGAGATCCTTGAGCAGCGTGGGATTGGGGGTAATGGCCATGGGATCCGCTGGGGCCTTAGCCGCAGATTGCGTCTTGGCGGCTGCGGTCTCGCCGGTTTTGGAGCAACTGGAAACGCATAGACATGCTAAGAGGGCCAGGCTGAAAGAGGGATGTATGGTCATGGGATGTTTCTCCTGAGATCGCGTGCCCGTAGCTCGTCGAGATCGATGAGGGCAGCCTGACGGTCATATTGTGCGTTGAGGAAATCTAGGCGGACAGTGCGCAGAATACGCTGTGCGTCGAGCACTTCGAGAATGCCTCGTTCGCCGAGTCGATAGGCGACTTCAGCCGCACGCACAGCCTCTGTGGCTTCGACAAAGAGGCCTTGCTCAAAAGCTGCCAGTTGCTGAGTGGCGAGGTTGTAGCGGGCGTAGGCGCTTTCGAGGCCGGATACGAATTCGAGCTCGCGGTTCTGAGCTTGGGCGCCTACCTGACGCACCATGGCTGCGGCTTCGGCGCTGGGGCCCTCTCGACG
>CAZZGS010000219.1:1578-7306 GCA_964653845.1 uncultured Bryobacter sp. | reverse complement strand
TGCGGGAGATCCCGCAGTCTTCTTCAATGGGTAAGAATCTGCCAGAACGCATCTTCGATCCGAATCGCGTAAGCTGCATTACGGCTCTGGCGGACGAAGGCATGCGCATCCACGACGAAGAAGTGAATGCTTTTGTTGGCCCGCAGCAGCCTGGGAAGCTGACGGTTGCCTGGCCTGAATCCGCCCCGATCGACAAGCTCGATTTTGATGCAGCGCGGCGCGAGCTGCGCCTGAAATTACTCCCCGGCACACGAAAGGCGATTGTCTCAATTGCGATTCCGAGAACCATGCTCGGGATGGGTAAAGAGCTCTCGCATGTGCGGCTGGACGGGCGATTTGTAAATAGCGACGAAACTACAACGGCCACCCATAAGTCGATCCGTTTCACGGTGGATGAGCCGGTGAAAGAAGTATTGCTGACCGAGAGTCAGGGCTTTCCCTTCTTTGCTGTGACCGGGCTCGCGCTGGTTGGTGCGATCATCATCGGCGGCGCGATCGGCATGCTCTTCCGTCGCAAGCTTCCGGCTGTGCCAGACGAAGACTAAACTAACGAGAGATGATCTCAAAATCTTTACAGGTCCTCCTTGTCCTGCTTTCGACGAGTTGCTCGTCGCTCTATTACAACGCGATGGAGCAGATCGGTAAGGAAAAGCGCGACATCCTTGTGCAGCGAATTGTCGATGGCAAGAAAGATCAGGAAGCGGCCAAGAAACAACTGAAGACGACGCTTGAAGCGTTTCAGGAGTTGACGGGTTTTGAAGGTGGAAACCTCGAGAAGGTCTACAAAAAACTGAATGGTGAATTCGTCGATTCCGAAAAGCGAGCGAAAGATCTCTCAGACCGTGTCGCCAGCATCGACCAGGTAGCCAAAGATCTCTTCACGGAATGGGACAAAGAGATCTCCGAGATGAAGGACAAAAGTCTTCGAACACGCAGCCAGCAGATGTTGCGCGAGACTCGCGGCCGGCACCAGCAGTACATCAAACGCATGCAACAGACCGACAGGAAGATGCAGCCGGTGCTGCAGAGCTTTCGCGATCAGGTGCTATTTCTCAAGCACAATCTGAATGCCAAGGCGATTGGTTCGCTCAAGACAACAGCGGCCAAGATGGATGGAGAAGTGGGTGTCTTGATTCAGGATATTGAGGGTTCGATGCGTGAGGCCGATAGCTTCATCGATTCGCTCAAGACTAAGGAGTCCTAACTGCTATGGCGAAGCTTCTGAGTCGGCGAAGGAAGTTCAGAGCTCTGATGCCTTCGCTGAGAGCGCGAGCGCCATGGCTTCCACCACGTCGTTCCAAGTGCTGAGCTGTTGCTTCAGACGCTTTCTGCCAGGCGGAGTTAGAGTATAGAACTTGGCGCGGCGATTATTATCCGAAACGCCCCACTCAGAGCTGATCAGCTTTTGTGTCTCCAGCCGGCAGAGGGCCGGGTAGAGAGCACCCTGTTCGATCAGTAGCCCACCACCCGATGTTTGCTCGATGCGCAGCAGAATTCCGTAACCATGTTGCGGGCCGAGCGAGGTGGCTTTGAGGATGAGCAAGTCGAGGGTGCCGGGCAGAATAGAGATGGGCATGATTGTCCTAAATTAATTAGGATAGTAACGCCACACACCTAAGTTGTCAAGGAGAGCCGGATCAAGTGACCGGGCCGGGATTAAACGGTACAAGGGCGTTGTGTAGCCCCCAATGGTCTGCCCAGGTTTTCTTGCGGCCGCTGGCAATCTCGAGGATGAGGTGGAAGAGATCCCAGCCAACGCTTTCAATCGTGGCTTCGCCGGTTGCGATGCGTCCTGCATCGAGATCGATCAGGTCTGGCCAGCGCTCAGCCAGTGTGGTTCGCGATGAAACTTTAATGACCGGAGCAAGCGCAAGGCCATAGGGAGTGCCCTCGCCAGTCGTAAAGATATGCAAGTTCATCGAAGCCAGTTGCTGGGTGCCGCAGATGAAATCGCTTGCCGGGGTTGCGGCGAAGACCAGACCCTTTGCGGTCACCTTCTGCCCTTGCGCCGCAACAGAATGAATGGCGCTGGTGCCTGATTTCGCAATACTGCCCAAGCTTTTCTCGACAATGTTGACAAGGCCGCCGCGCTTGTTTCCGGGTGTGGTGTTGGCACTGCGATCGGCATAGCCTCGGGCCAAATATTCGTCGTACCATCGCATTTCGCGAATCAGGTCACGGGCCACTTCAGGCGTCGCACAGCGAGGCGTGAGCAAATGAATCGCATCTCGAACCTCAGTCACTTCGCTGAACATCACCGTGGCACCGGCCCGGACAAGCAAGTCTGCAGCGTAGCCAACGGCCGGATTGCAGGTAACGCCTGAGAACGCATCACTGCCGCCACACTGCAAACCAACGATCAACTGCGAGGCCGGCAGGCTCTGGCGTTGGCGGCGGTTTAGCACCTCAAGCCGACGCTCGGCAGCACGCATGATGGCAGCAATGGTTTCGGCAAAGCCAAGCTCATCCTGCAGGCGGATCAGGTCGGGGGTGTAGTCAAAAACCGGGAAGGCCGGATCGATCGGCAAGAGTCTGCCCGGCTGCATCTTTTCACAACCCAGGCTCACCACCAGCGGCGAGTTCGCAATGTTGGCATGGCGGCTAATATGCCCAAGCGTCGCAATTGGCACGGCAGCACCAGGTGCATCAATGGCAACCCCGCAACCGTAGGTGTGTGTGATTGCTACAGCGTCATCGACATTGCTGTAGCGCGGCAACAGCTCAGCCTTGATGCGGCGAACCGCATAGTCCACCGTCGGCGCGACACACTGCACAGTAGTAGTGATGCCGAGGATGTTTTTGGTTCCGGCGCTGCCGTCTGGGTTAAGAAAACCATCGAATCGATAACCCTCGAGTGGAGGCAGTGATGCGGGCACTTCTGTCGCCAGAGGGAGTTCATCCAGATTGGGTGCAGACGGCATCGCTACAAGATCTTCGCGCACCCACGATCCGGCCGCGAGCGCACGCCGGGCATGGCCGATCACTTGGCCATAACGCAAGATCGCCTCGCCTTCGGCAAGATCCTTGAGTGTCACTTTGTGGGCCTGGGGCGTGTCTTCCCGCAGGGCGAGGCCATCAGAAAAACAAACTCCTGCGGCCAGCCCGCCGGGGTTGACGATGATCGCGACGTTATCGCGCGGGTGAACTTTTACGTATAAGGGGTCCAATCCGATAGTCTAGTCGTATGAGTGTTTCCCGGCGTTCTCTACTTTCCTCTTCGGCCATGGTTTTTTCACTGAAAGGGGCGGCGCAAGCGCCCGCATCCAAAGACAAAGTAAACATTGGCTTTATCGGCAGCGGCATCCGCGGCAAGCAGTTGATCGATGAATTCATGGCCGTACCTGCTGCGCGAGGCGTGGCTGTTGCCGATCTTTATGACGGATGCCTCGAGCGTGCCAAGGAACAACTGGGCGACAAAATCTCAACCACCAAAGACTACCGCCGCCTGCTCGAAAACAAGGATATCGACGCTGTTGTTATCGCAACGCCGGATCACTTGCACGAGCGCATCACCCTTGATGCTCTATCCGCCGGCAAACACGTCTACGTCGAGAAGCCGATGACCTGGTCGATTGGCGAAGGGCCGCGCATGATCGCGGCGGCCAAAGCCAGTGGCAAAGTTTTGCAGGTGGGCAGCCAGGCCAAGACTTCAGCACTCACGGCGAAAGCAAAAGAACTGATCGCCTCGGGTGTCCTGGGCAAAGTGAATATGATCCGGATGGGCAACCATCGCAACAACGCTGAAGGCGCCTGGGTTTACCCGATCCCACCGGACGCATCAGAAAAAACAATCGACTGGGCGCGCTTTCTCGGCAAGGCGAAGAAGCGACCCTTCGACGCAGCGCAGTTTTTCCGCTGGCGCTGCTGGTGGGATTATTCAGCCGGTGTTGCTGGCGATCTCTTCGTGCATCAGTTCACCCAGATCCATGAAATCATGGGCACGAAGGCACCCAAGTCCGCCGTCTCGCAAGGGGGAATCTTCCGCTGGAAAGACGGGCGCACCGTGCCCGACATCATGAACAGCCTGCTTGAGTATCCCGAGGGCTTTCTGGTCGACGTCTACGTCACCCAGGTGAATTCGTATGCCCCGCGTGGCATCCTGATCATGGGCGATCAGGGGACGATGCAGGTGGAAGGACGCAAACTGACGGTGATCCCGGAACCCAAATTTAGCGAGGCCCAACTCTACGGCAGCCTGAACTTTCCCAAGCGCCTTCGCGACGAGTATTTGGCCAAGTACGCAAACGAGCCAAGGCCGGCACGTCCCGAACCGACGGAGATCGTTGTTGAAGCCGGACAATCGCACAACTGGTTTTTCACCGATTCAATCCTTAACAACAAGCCCAGTCGCGAGAATGCCGAGGAGGGCCACTATGCGGCCGCTGCGGCACATATGTGCAACATGGCATACCGCAAAGGCACCCGGGTCACCTTCGACAAAGCGCGCTAGTTGCGAGCGGTGATCTTCAGATTGCGGAAGTGAGCTTCAGTGCCCGGGCCAAGCCACAGCGCGACAGCACCCTTTGCAAGCCCCATCTTGAGGTCGTTGACGATCAGCGCGGGCTGGCTATCGCCATGCACGAAGAGCTGCGCCTTGACCCCGTCCACTTCGATGCGAACCTTCGTCCAGGCACCTGATTCAAGGTCGACGTAGCTTTCGTATTTTTCAGGGAATTCCTTACGTAAACGTTCCCAGGGGAACTCGGGCGTTGAAATATATTGGGCACTGTGATTCCGCCGCATCTGGTCTTGAGCGCGACCGTTGGTGGGGCGCAAATAGAAGGCCTCGAATTGCGAGAGATCCTTGCTGGCTCTGAAGGCCATGCCAACAAAACCTCGGGCTGCTGCGGCTGCATCTGCACCCGGCGCACCCGCCATCTCGACTTCAATTGTGCCGTTAGAGAAGTCAGTCCCGGAAATCACAACCAGGTTCTGATCGCCTTCCCCGGTTACCCGGATCGCTTTGAGATCACGATAGACCACGGGGCTAATCGTCGACTTTTGAGGGGTCAGCGAATCAGTCGTCTGAAGTGGGAAGGTCTGCGCCAGCAGGAGGAGCGACATCAAATGCATCCCCCCATCCTAGCTTTCGGGCCCGCTTGAAACCATCCTTGTTGCGTTTTGTTGTGACGACACGGCGACGCTCTGGGGCCAGGCACAGCTCGGTCTCAATCCGGCCAGGCTGGATCAGCGGATGACGCAACACCCGTGGCAATCCCTCGGCTAAATCCCCGCGCCATGCCGCCACGTAGCTGAATTTCTCGTCTTCGTAGCCGAGAGTGCCGCCCTTGAGCCTGCGGTGCAGAGCACTGCGATTGAGCCGGGCAGAAAAATGACACCAATCGAGATCCTTCGCCGGGCAGCTAGCCGCCGAAGGGCAGGGAGCCAGGATCGAGGCCCCAAGCTCGATCAGCCGCGTTCGTGCGGCAAGAATCCCGGTGAAGCCGCGTGGCGTACCCGGTTCGATCAGAATCAGCAGCTGGCCAGTAGCCTTCCATGCCTTTTCCACCAGCAACGAATCGCTGCGGCCTTCCCCCAGAGCATAGCTGCAAACCACGACATCGTGAACAGACAATTCAGGGGTCTCTTCAAATTTGCTGGTCCGCCAGATCGCATCAGGGAGAACCTGTTTCCCCACATGCACCATCGCGGGCATTTGTTCGATAGCCGTCACGAGGTTGATAGAGGGCCACTGTTCAGTTGCCGCAAGCGCGGCGGCGCCACAGCC
>CAZZGS010000219.1:0-1568 GCA_964653845.1 uncultured Bryobacter sp. | reverse complement strand
ACAGCCGGCTCCTAGATCCAGTAAGGATTCAGGTCGAAATTCCAGGCCGGAAACTCTGGCGGTGATCGCGTCGCCGATGGCGCTGCCGGCTGCAAGATTCGCCGCGTAGGTCGCCGGAAAGCGTACAGCCAGATATGCCGCAACCAAAAGCTGGTCGTCGAGCCGGGGCGCCAGCGTATTTCGACCGGCCCGATAGGCCTCTGAAAGCGTCTCAATCGCCAATCTCATGCGTTCCGTCCCAAAGCGGTTGGTGAGGATTTCTGCCTCTTGTTGCCAATCAAACATGAGTTGAACTTAGCAGGAACTGAACAGGCCCCCCCGGTGTCCAAGCAAACAGAGCGGTAAGATCACTGTTAGGAGCCCTGATATGGCCGAGAACAGTTTGGGATTTCGTAACGAAGGCGGCGAGCCAGCCGCACAGGTGTATAAGGACGCGCTCCTTGTGGAAAGACTCCGCCAGGGCGAAGACGAAGCATTCGAAGAATTGCTGCGCACCTACGAAGACCCCGTGTACAACCTGGTGTACCGATTGCTTAACCAGCCGGTAGATGCACCTGATGTGGTGCAGGAGATTTTCCTGAAGGTGTATCGCAATCTGAGCCACTTCCAGGGCAAGTCCACCTTGAAGACCTGGATCTATCGGATTGCCGTCAATGAAGCGTACAACCACAGGCGCTGGTTTAGCCGACACAAAAAGAATGAAGTTGGAATCGGTCCAAGCGAAGAAAATCATGTCGGCCTCGCCGATATCCTGCCCGACCGCTGCCGTTCGCCCTTCGATCTCACGGTCGACCATGAGACTAGAGCTTTGATAGAAGAAGCCTTACTTAAAATCAACCCCATCTTTCGGTCTGCTGTTGTTCTGCGCGACATCGAAGACATGAACTACGACGAGATCGCCGAAGTCTTGCAAATCTCGCTCGGTACCGTGAAATCACGAATCATGCGTGGCCGCGAGGCGCTTCGGGTAGAGCTCGAAACAATGCTCAAGCCCGCGCAGGCGTTTGGCTGGTCGACGCAAACTGTGACAGGACAATCCTAGAAGGAGGCATCATGCAACAAGAAAACGCGCATCACGAAGTTCGCGCCCTGCTTAAGGCCTTGCCCCGCCGCAAGGCAAACCACGAGTTGAGCCTTGCCCTCCAGATTGCTGCCAGCAAAGAATCCTCCCGCCGCCAGATGTGGGCGAATGCGCCAGCTCTTCTGGTCAGGCTTAACAACAGATTTGAATTGTGGAAAGCAAACATGATGCGGCCCTTTGCACTGCCTTGCGCCGGTGGCATCGCTGCCGCTGTTTTGGTTTTCGCCATGTTTATCCAGATAAATCCCGTGCGCGCCAACAGCCTCATGGATGACCGCCCAACTGCCTTATATACAGAACCGGCAGCAAAGACCCTGGCTCCTTTTGAGCCGCCCACCGCCGATGCCGAGATTGAAGTCTCGATCGACGAACTGGGCCGCATAGCCGACTATCGAGTCGTCGAAGGCAACCCCAAATTGAATCTCGAAGTGCGACGCAGTGTCGAGCGTACACTCCTGTTCACTGAATTCACGCCAGCCACCAGCTT
>CAZZGS010000218.1:0-7319 GCA_964653845.1 uncultured Bryobacter sp. | reverse complement strand
CCCTCAAGCCCCTTCGGCTGCCACTTGTCCGACTTTTCGATCTGATACTTCACACCGCTATTGCCCTCAGGCATCATCTTCCACTCAAACGTAAAATCAAAATTCTCATAGATCTTGACGGTCTTGATGTCTTGAAAAGTCTTCAGTCCTCCGATCGACTGCAAGCCATCTGCCGTCATCTTCCACGACGACGAAGGAAACGCGCTCCCATCAGCCGCAACCCAGTCTTCCAAACGAATTGTCGCCAACGGCGCGAAAAGCATCTCTCTTCGGGTCATCGCTTTTGAGTCGGCACGGCTGCCGGCATCTCCTTCTGCATCAGGATCTGCACCTGCGGCACCATGTTATTGAAATTATCAAGCAAGGCCGCTGCAATCACCTTGCCTTCATTGGTTGTCCCCCATCCACCCAGTGCTGAGCCACCCAGTGAACCAATCATCAACCCACCCGCACCAAGATCGGTCGCCCGCGCACTCCCCGTAGCACTCGCCACCTGCTCACTGGTCTCGTTATCAGTCAAAAACAAAACCGTCTGCGCTTCCTTGAAATTCACATTTCCCAGCAGACCCGCAAACTCACCCACCACCGGCAACCGCGACACCAGCCCGCCAAAACTATCCCCCGCATTCTTCTCGCTAAACGCAATCGAGGTCAGCATCGAATACTGCGCCTCAATCACCTGACGCTTGCGAATGGTCTGATCTTTACGAAGCATGCCAGAGTCCTGAAGCTCCTGCTCCCGCTTGGCAGCCTCAATCCCGGCACTCCGATCGACAACCCGAAAGCATCCCGATTGCTGCATCATCAGCCGCATCAGCGATAGCGGTGAAGGCAAGCTATAGCGGGACATATAGGCATAACCGGCCGGATCTTCAACCAAGGCAACAGTAGCGATCGGAGCCGCACATCGCATCAAATCCTTCGCTGCATTTTTCGTCCCGGCACTCCCACCAGACCCCGACACTTCGCTCCCGCCCTGCCCCTTCTCCGTCTGACGGCAGGAACAAAGACTGACCAACAGCCAAAGGCTAAAGAGAATTCGCACTCCCTAAGTAATAACACTCCACTCGCGCCCAATCTCATGGGCCACCACCCGCGACGTATCCGCACCAATCGCCGTCATGAACCGCTCAATCGGCTCATTCACGGGCTCGCGGCTTAACACAAAGGTCTGATGGTGCACGGGCATGATCCGTGCGGCTCCCGCCCACCCCGCCATCTCAATGGCCTGCTCGGGCGTGCAATGGCTCATGATCCAGGGGTTGTAAGCGCCAATCGCCATAATCGCCAGATCAATCGGCTTCGATCCACTCAACTCCTGAAAACTCTTCGTATGCGAAGTATCGCCAGAAAACAACACCTTGTATTTGCCGGCCTCGATCAGATAGCCGTTGTACCCGCGATGCGTATCGCGACGCACACGCGCACCCCAATGCTTTACCTCAACACCCTTCACACTCACCGGCCCAAACTGTACTGTCTCTCTCCAGCCCAATTCCGTAACGCTTTTCCACTTCGGAGGCGTCAACAGATCCTGCGTCTCGCGAGCGCAAACCACCGGAATCCCCTTACTGGCAAGCGCGCGCAACGACGGGATATCCCAATGATCGAAATGCGCGTGGGTCAGCAACACAAGATCAATCTTCGGCAAGTCTGGAATAGCAAGTGCCGGCTCAACCAGACGCTTCGGCCCCAGCGTCCCAAAGAGCAGATCGATCCCGCAGCGTTTGCTAAACACCGGGTCAGTCAAAATAGTAAATCCGTCAATCTGAATCAGCGTCGTGGCATGCCCCAACCACGCCACATTCAGCCCAACATCTTTCCAGCCAAGCGGATTCGGCTTCGCCGGTGCTTTGGCCACTGCCTGAAACATCTCTTCTCCAAACTGATCAAAGAAAATCGGAGCCTGCCGGTAAACCGCATACCCGGCCACTCCCAGTGCGACCGGTGCCCCAGTCAAAAATAACTGTCTCCGGCTAATAGCCAAAGCGCTCCTCCTTCCAGGGGTCTCCGTGATTGTGATATCCGTTGCGCTCCCAGAAGCCCGGTTTGTCTTCAGCAAGCAGCTCAAGCCCACCCAGCCACTTCGCAGACTTCCACGCGTAAAGCTGCGGCACAACCAACCTTGCCGGCCCGCCATGTTCAGCGGTCAAAGCCACACCATCGTGATGCGTCGCGACAAGCGCATCCTCCATCAGAAAATCAGCAATCGGCAAATTCGTCGTCCATCCATAGTCGTAACCGAGCGCACTGACAAACTTGGCCTCCGCCTTGGCCCCGCCAGCCAACTCCATCAAGGTAGAAACGGCCACACCATTCCAGGTATTATCCAGCCGCGACCAGCGCGTCACACAGTGAAAGTCCGAGAAAACCTCCACTCGCGGCAAAGCCATAAACTCATCCCAGGTCAGAGAAACTTCTTTCTCGACAAGGCCAAAAATATCAAGCCGCCACTTCACCATATCGATCGGTGGTGTCCCGCTGGCGTCAAGCACCGGCCACTTCACGGTCTGGCTCTGGCCGGGAGGAATCCGCTGGTCACGTTTTGTATCGGGCGAAATAATCATCTCTGTATTTGGATGAGCTTCACTGGCTCAACGATCTTTCCAAAAGTTAAAACTGTCATCGGACACACCGTAATGCAGATGCCACAACCGATACACGAGGAATTTTGATTGTTCAATTCCTTTTGTTGCAGTGCATAACTCATGACGTCGATACCCACCTGACAGTTCCGTGAACATTCTCCACAGGCGATGCATTTGTTATCGGCTACAATCGCAAACCGGCTCCAACGCATCCGCGTATAGAAACTCGCCCACGCCTCCATCATCTTCGCAAGCGGGCACCAATAGCGGCACCATACCTTACCCCCAAAGAACGGATAAAGCGCCACCGGTACAATCCCCACCAGCCAGGTATCGACGACCAGCCGGTAGTATTTGATCCCCGTCCCGGCCGGCTCTCGAAAAGCATTCACAACATCCTGTCCCAGCATCAACACGGTTATAACAACGGCAGCCCCCAGCACAATCAGATTCATTCGTTCCCAGGAAATCGCCGCGCGCCCTTTAGGGGCCAGATGCCGCCACCGGTCCCCGAGGGTTTCAGCCAACCCGCCACATCCGCAAATCCACGTGCAATACCGCTTGCCATGAAACAACACCAAAATAGGCAAAAGCACAAAGCTCAAAATCACGCCCCACACAATCCACACATCACTCGGGTTCGAGAAAAACGTATAGAAAAACAAGGGCCACGCATAAACAATCCCGTAGCTACGCCAGGCGTTATTGGCAAAGTTCGGATCCTTCGCCAGGCTCTCCCCCACCCATTGATACTTCACCGCCCAGGCAAACAAAAACTCCGGAATCAAAAAGAAGAAAGTCCACTGAAAGCCAATCAAAGAAGCAAAGCGGTAGATCTGAAACTTGTCTTTCTTATCGATCCCCCACCGCTTCATCGCCTGCAATCCAAACACCGTCACCACACTCGTATAGAGCACCGTGTACCAGAAACTCCACCCCCGCCCAAAGAAGCTCATCGCCTCATAGCCCCAGCCTCGATAAGGCCAGAACTCCTCACCCTTGCCCAGCTTGATCCCGTAAATCGAGTAAGCGATTGCAAACATCACCAGCAGCCCAAGCCACCGCTTCCAGTCCCACTCATTCTCAAGCCGCACACCTAGACTCTTCAAAAAACCCGTCGGCAAATCCGCACCAATCAACACAAAAATCTGGTCGAACTCAAGTGCCGGCCCAGTCTCAAAAGACTTGAGCTCCGAATTCAGACGAACCTCAACCGTCGATGCCGCCAGCCGCTTGCGATTCTCTCCAAACAGACGCTCAAGCGCCGCACCCCGATGCATCAGCACCACCTGATTCTGCGCACTCAACGCAATCGCCGCCTCGGCCGCGCTATTCCCACCCCCCACCACCAGAATCTTTTTGCTCACATACAAGCCCGGGTTGTAGAGCTTGTGCAGCACATGAGGCAGATCCTCACCAGCCAAACCCAACTTGCGCGGATTCCCCCTCACTCCGCTAGCCACCACTAAGAACCGGGCTCTATACTCAGACTTCACAGTCTTCACCACCAGTGGCACCCCAGGCGTCACACCAGTCAGCGCTTCCCCGCAGTGCAATGGAATCCCAGCCGCCTCAACCTGCCGCTGCCAACGCTCAATCAGTTCTTCCTTCGGTGCCTCCGTAAAATCAAGAGCCGAATGATTCTCACGCGAAACCGGCTCAGCGTAAATAAACTTCCCCTGCGGAAAATCCCGAAACGTCGCCGCCAGCTCCGACTTCTCAATCACCAGCACCCGGTGCCCCTTCTCCTGCAACCGCAACGCAACAGCTAATCCCGCAGCCCCGGCACCAGCCACGACCACATCGTAATCGACAGCCAAACCGCCCACCCGCAACAATCCGCTCAAATGCTGCGCCAACTCCTCACCCTGTTCCAGCGCCAGCTTAATCACCGGAGCTCCCGCCAGATCCCCCACGATAAACACGTTGTCTACCGTGCTCTCAAAGTGATCCCGCAGCACGGGTCTCCGCGTCGGCATGTCAGCCGTGCGTAGTACACCCCCAACCAGGTGCCCAGCCTTAGAAATTATTGAGACTTTATTCACACTCTTTCCACTATGGTTATGATGCGACAATTTGGCCGGCTCCGAATTGAATTAGTTCTCTGTCTCGTTCTCTGCCTGATAGGGCTCGACGCAGCAGACAGCAAAGCTGAGTTTGTCGGCGGCACCCTATCCACTTTCAAAAGCGGGCAGGACGGTCGCCTGGCCATGGATCAGACTGACCTCATGGTATTCGGCAGCAAGCAGCAAAAAGTAACGATCCTCTACAGCCAGGTTCGCTCGATCGAGTATGGCCAAAAGGTCGACCGCCGCTATCTCGAAGCCATCCTGATTTCCCCGATGTTCCTGCTCAGCAAAAAGCGCGATCATTATCTGACTCTCCACTACCGCGACGAAAAAGGATATGATCAGGCCTTGGTACTGCGCCTACCAAAGTCGTCAATCCGTCCAACTCTTGCCAGCCTGGAAGCGAGGACAGGATTGAAAGTAAAGGTACAGGACGATGAAGCCCGGAAGGCGTACCGCAGCTAAGCAATTGCTGCTCGGGTTTGGCTGGTCGGGCTTTGCAGCCTCGGCCGCAGAGAAACCTGCGTCCACACCACCCCCTACCCCCGAACAGCCACTACCATCTCCTCCTATTGTTGCAGTCGACTCACCGTCGATAAGCCCCCTCGACGAAGGTCTTACCCAACTCCTCCGCATCCGCCGCCTCCACATCCAGGAACTCAGCGGTGGCGAAGCAGCCAATCAAATCCGCGACATGATCATCGCCGCCATGCAAAGTGCCGGCTTCTTTGCGGTAACTGAAAACCCCGATCGCGCCGACGCCTTCCTCAAAGGCACAGCCGAAGACCTGGTCTTTAACGAGCAGTTCAGTTCCCACGAGAGTCTCGGCGTCCGTACCGGTGCCTCCAACGGTCGCGGTTCTCTCAACGGCAGAAACTCCGAGCGAGCAGCCGGCTTCATCGGCGTAACCTCCACCGAGGACACCAAGATCAACGAGCGCAAGCACGAAGCCGTAGCCGCCGTCCGCATCGTCAATAAAGAAGGCGACGTCCTCTGGTCCACCACACAAGAGAGCTTCGGAGCCAAATTCCGAAGTGCCTCCGCCGAAATAGCCGGCAAGATCACCCGCCAACTCCGCACAGACCTCGACCGCGCCCGAAAGTTCCCGCCCCATATTGCCAAAATCCGGGAGTAACCAGCCGTGCGCCAAGCTCCTCGTGGCTAAACTGGTGCAATGCAACTCCGCGTTCGCCGCCGCTGGGCCCACCCACTCGTTAGCATCGTAGCCGGAATCGTGGTAGCGATCTTCGCCCCCATCATCTGGGTCACCCTCAAAGATCCAGCAACCTTCGGCGAGGGCATCCGCATGATCGTCCCGCCCTTCTTCCTCTTCCTGTACATGGCAGTCGCACTTGCCCTCAACCACCGCATCGCAACTGTCCGCCCTGATTCCATCCATGTCTCGGTACTTCCAGTGCCAATGCGTCGCTCCATCACGGTAAACCGAAACGACATCCGCCACGCCTACGCCCGCACTGTTATCGTCAGGGGCGAGGACTCTATCGAATGCGACCGTCACTACACAGCAGGCGTTGAAACAATGCAAGGACGCCAGGTGGATGTCACCGGCCCGCAACCAACCCTCAAGATGGCTCTCGAAAGAGCCGAAGACTTCACCCGCATCCTCAACGCCGGCCAGCATTCCCACGCCATCCAGGCCAAAGAAGCCGAAGCCAAACCGGACGGTTCACATTACAAACCCCTCATGCTAATGTGGCTCGCGGGCTTCAGCGTCATGCTCATGATCGGTATCGCCTGGGAAAGCATCGCCACAAGCCGCTAACTCAGTCCTTCACCCGCACCAGCTTCCGCGTGCTCGTCTTCCCCGCAATCACCTCAACCTCACCAGGCGAAACCTTGTAATAAGTAGCCAGTATCTGGCAAAGCTCTTCATTGGCCTTTCCGTCCTCAGGAGCAGCCGCCACCTTCACTTTAAGCGAGCCATCCGCCATCGTCCCCACAACCTCGCTCTGGCTCGACCTCGGAACTACTTTAACCGCGACAACCAAATCTCACCTGCCTTGATCTCGGAAGGTCCACTCCAGTCGAGCCCCTTCCTCTCCCCCTTCAGCTCCACAAACGCCACTCGCTCGACAACACAACTCCCCTTCCCGTAACAGGCAAACACCACCGTCCCCAGGTCCGCCAGCGTAGTCCCCGGCGGCAACTCTGTGGCCAGCCTCATCCACCCACTCCGCTCCACCGAATTCCCAGCCTTACCCACATGGCTCATCTGCACCCGCTTCCCTCCCGGCAGCGTAAACCCAACAGCCACACGCCCACCATCCTTCTGCTTCGACAAAAACTCCACATAAGCATAGTTAGCCGGGTCGCTGATATCCTCACCCCGCACTACTCCATAAGTCCGCAACTTCCCTTCCCGCTTCAACTCCTCGCCCATAATCTTCCACGTCTCCGGCTTCTGGTCCATCACATACTCACGCGAGTGCTCGCTTAAATCAACCGATATCGGATCAAAATCAAACCGTCGGCCCGTCTTCTCTTTGGCGCCGGCCACCATGTTATTACGAGTCACCGGAACCAACACCGGCCGGTCCCTTTCAAAAGGCCCCTCAAACGCCACGTCCTTATGCCCTGCCCCCTGTACCTGCCTCACCCCGGCCGATCCATCCTCATTCAACCAAACCCTATAAACATACTC
>CAZZGS010000217.1:3439-7323 GCA_964653845.1 uncultured Bryobacter sp. | reverse complement strand
CCGTAATCCGTCGCCCTGCCGTATCTTGTCGGCAGCGCGACGGATTACGGACGGATCGGGATTTTCGAGGTTGACTTCAATCAGATCGGTGATCACAGTGGAGACATTCGATTCTAGCAGCGATGGAGAGTCTAGAGTTGCTGGCAGCGTGGGCAGAAGAAGGTACTGCGGCCGGCCTGGACGATTCGCTCGATGGGAGTGTTGCAGCGGGGGCAGGGTTCGCCGGTGCGGCCGTAGGCGGCGACACCGAATTCTTCGCTGGCGATTTGGGTGCCAGGCATGGCGTATTCGGTGTAGGCGCTGGCGGTGGCTTCGGTGAGGACTTTCTGGATTGCGGCGTGGAGGGGTTTGATTTTGGTTGGGCGGATGTCTTTGGCTGGGGTAGCTGGGTGGATGCGGGCGTGCCAGAGGGCTTCGCTCGCGTAGATGTTGCCGATGCCGGCGATGCGGGTCTGGTCGAGGAGGGCTGGCTTGATGGGAGACTTTACGGTTGCGAGGATTGTTTTGAGGAGTTGTGGAGTGAAGGTGGGTTCAAGGGGTTCGGGGCCGAGTTTGGACTCGATCTTTTGGATGTCTTCGTTAGTAACGAGGTGGACTTTACCGAGAGCGCGGGAGTCGTCGAAGATAAGGACGCGATTGTCGGTGAGGCGGCCCCATATCCTTGTTGTGTGGGGACGGAGGCGATAGTCGGGGAGGATGTAGAGGTTGCCGGTCATGCGGAGGTGGATGTGGAGATGAAGTTGCCCTGAGAAATGGACGAAGATGTGTTTGGCGCGGCGACGGACGTCGAGAATTTTTGTGCCGTGGAGGGGCTTGAAGTCGCCGGGTTGGTGGGGGAGGACGGTGCCGGGGCGCTCGACTTGGATCGAGTGGATCTGCGAGTTTGCGGCGGCTTCGCGGAGGCGGCGGACTACGGCGTCTACTTCTGGGAGCTCTGGCATGGGGCATCTATTACGATAGTCCTGTGAGAGGTTGACTGCTTGAATTTGAAGACCTTGTTCTGCTGGATGAGCAGGGAAGCGCACATGCCCTATGCCTCGCAGAGGGTCTTCCGCGAAGCATAGTTTGGGCTTTGGTGGTGTGTTTCGTATCTAGCTGTTTGTGTCAGTCAAGGGGTGCACTATAGGCTGTCACCAACTCCGAATGAAGCCAAAAACTTTAGGTCAATCCGTTTCGGTAGCTTCGAATGCTTTCGAGTACTTCGATGGTGCTAGGATTACATCAGGAGTTGAAACCACCCATGGCACAAGTAACACTCGTACCAACCTTGCCGTCTGAGGCAGAAGCGATCCTGGCCAAAGAGACCAGCCGGGTTCTCGCCGCTCGCCCTCAAACAGCCGACCCGCTGCAACTCCAAATGCTTGACGATCCGGGCGCGGGAACGGTGACACTTCCGGCCTCCGCTGTCCGGATGTTGATCCATATTCTTGAAGAGATGGCGCGCGGCAACGCTGTCACGTTGATCCCTGTCCATGCGGAACTCACCACACAGGAAGCCGCCGACATGCTTCACATTTCACGGCCTTCCCTGATCCAACTGCTCGCCGAGGGCAAAATCGAATATCGGCGCGTCGGCACGCATCGCCGTGTGCGATTCGACGCGCTGATGGCCTACAAGCGCCGAGCCGACGCAGAGCGCCGAGCCGTCCTCTCGGAACTCGCGGCCTACGATCAGGAAATTGGGTTCTAAAGCGCATGCGCGCGTTCACCGCATTCTATGATGCAAACGTGTTGTATCCGGCGGAGCTGAGGAACCTGCTCATGCACCTGGCTCTCTCGGGGCTATTCTGCGCGAAGTGGTCGGCGGACGTTCATGAGGAGTGGATTTCCAACCTTCTTCAAAAGCGCCCCGACCTCACCCGACTGAAGCTGGAACGTACGCGCGAGCTGATGGACCGGCACGCAGTTGACGCGCTCGTAACTGGCTATGAGGATTTAATCCCAGGCTTGCAACTTCCGGATCAGGACGACAGACATGTGCTCGCTGCTGCAATTCGTGGCCATGCGGACGTGATCGTCACGATGAACTTGCGCGATTTTCCTTCGGACGTCCTCAGCCCATACGGAATTGATGTGCAACATCCAGATGCGTTCGTCCTCCACCTACTCAACTTGGCACCAGGAGCGGTGGTGTCAGCGGCGCAGGATCATCGACTCAGTCTGAGGAACCCGCCCAAATCTGTCGGCGACTATCTCGCCACGCTGGAGCGGCAAGGCTTGACGCAAACGGTCGCGGCCCTTCGCGAGTACATGTCCTAAAGACTGGAGTGTTTCTCCGTTCGTCTTCTAGGCGTGGTTGGCGTCTACATGTTCTGGGGTGCCAGCTTGTCGTCCAGTATTGCGATTCTGGAGGTTCATAAACAGATGTCGCCGTATACGAAGAAGTGATCGAATGCTGGCGCGCATCAAGCGCTATTTCTCTCCAGGAACTCGCGCACAACGGACTCGGTTGCGGCTTCGGAATGGGGAGAGTTTCGGGATTGATGGGGGCCGCAACCGGCCTGTGCGCTCAGAAGCGGAACATCGCACGGACGCGGCGTTGATCTCCGCCATGCAAGCCTCTCCCCACAAGGAAATTGAGATCGAAGCTTCTCGTGGTCCCATGCACGTGAGAGACGTTTCGCTCTAATGGCGTGGCTGCTCGACACCAACATCCTTTCGGAACTGCGCAGGCGAAGACCGGAGCCCAAAGTTCTCTCTTTCCTTGAAACTCGGCCGCTTGACCAGGTATATGTGAGCGTCGCTACCATGGCCGAACTTCGCTACCTAAGCAGAACTTCGTTACGGCATCGAACTCGTGACCGACGCTCTCCGGCGGGCTGATTTGAATGATTGGCTAAGCAACCTCATTCGCCCCATCTTCGGCCAACGCGTTTTTGAGATCACCGAGGACATCATGGTTAAGTGGCGGCTTCTGGTGGAAGAGGGGAGGAGAACCGGCCACACTTTTTTCAACCCAACCTTATCATCGCGGCCAGCGCAGCTCATCACGGAATGACGGTAGTAACCCGCGACCGCAACCAGTTCGACAAGGCCCGTGTTCCCGTGACAAATCCTTGGGAAAGTTGACCCGTCCCTTTGCGTTTTTCTGGAAATTTGGGCCGCAGAGTGGAGAGAGGTTGAGATCGTAGTTGGAGAATGAAATCCGGGTAAAGGCTTTTTTATTAGCGAGTTAGCCGCAGATAAGCAGCGCTGGACTGAAGAAGCTCGCGATGGCTGGCTTGGGGTCGGTTCGCAGGAACACAGCAAAAATGCCAACAAAATGCACAGTGACGCGTCAGGCTGACCACTTTCGTGACCACTTTCGCACTTTGCGCGAGCCGCAAGATTTGAGATGATCTCCGGTTTGCCGAATCATGCGAAGGCAGTGCTCCCGACGTCAGGAGTTCTGAAAAGCGCCCCATGCGCATGGCAAGCTCGCGGAACTGGCCCACCAATACGGAGAGCGGAGCTTCCGGTTCAGTCTGAACGCCAGTTCGTACAGGAGCCGGAAGACTTACTGCACGTGAAGATTTGGACTCCGCGAATCAACGATAACCTGAAGCGGCCTGTGCTGTTCTGGCTTCATTCCATGGGGTTCCACTCCGGGTCCGGACATGATTTCCGGGTCTATGACGGCGCCAATTTCGCTCGCTGGGGGGACGTTGTGGTCGTCTCCATCAACCACCGGCTGAACATCTTTGGGTTCTGCAACCTTGCCGAGTATGGGCTTTTTTATTAGCGGGTTAGCCGCACATATGCAGCACTGGACTGAAGAAGTTCGCTTTGGATGGCTGGCGGTTGGTTCGCGGAAAAACAGCAAAAATGCCAATAAAATGAAGAGTGAAGCGTAGGCTGTCGCCAAATCGGATTGGCGGAGCGGCGGAAGGCGGATTGGGTGAAGG
>CAZZGS010000217.1:0-3429 GCA_964653845.1 uncultured Bryobacter sp. | reverse complement strand
GGGTGAAGGAGCATTTCAAGAATCGGCAGAAGTTTGAGCCGGATTCTACGATGCCTTCTTATAAGTTTAGTAAGCGGGAGAGCGAGGCGATTACGGGGTATTTGCCGGCGCTGCATTAGGGGATGAGGGCGGCGTCCAGGGCAGGATTGGGCTGGCCGTCGGCGGTTGCGATGAGGTGTTTTGGAATCCGGGGAATCGTGGGCAGGATGAGCAGATAAACAGCCGTCGTTGCGATTACGCAGTAGAGGAAGCCGTAATCCGGACTGCTTTCGTAGATTTTTGCGCCGAGCAAGTCGCTGCCCCGTTGCGAGATGAAGCCCAGGGCGATGGTCAACATCATCATGGTTCCCTGCAGGCTTGGAGGGCAGGATCGCATGGCAAGTTCATAGTATGCCGCTACGGCCATTCCTACGGAGAGCCCCATCAACACGGCAAGGGGAACCGCCATATCAGCGGTGCGAATGAAGGCGAGCGGAATCATCTGGCACACGCCCACAATGGTTGACCACCACAATATGTTCTTCGCCGGAACGCGTGTGCACAAGAACCCATACACGAACATCATAGGAATAATAGCTGCAATAAAAGCGCCGAGGTAGAAGGAATAGGTGGCATCGGAGGCATGAAGATGTTCGGTGAGATGGAATTGCATCGGCGTATTGAGGCCGGGGTTGAAGAACCAAAGGAAGTTGATGAGAAGGGCCGGATAGATGGCCTTGTGGCGGACGAGACGCCGGACATCGCCGAGAAAGGTTGAGCCTCGGGCGAGCGGGTTGTCATAGGCGTGACTGAAGACCGATGATGGCTTCCAGAAACCGAAGGCAAAGAGAGAAAGCATGAGAGCAGCCGCAAGAAAGAAGATTTGCCGGGGAGTGAGGCGCTCGGTCATCGGGCCGGAGGCTAAGAGGGCCAATACGGCCGCAAGATTGCCCACAATGTTGTAGACCGTAGAAAGGCGACCCGACATCAGGTTTTCTTGTCCGATCAGAGCCGATAGCCCCAAATATGAGGCCTAGATGAATCGGAAGAGTAAATTGACGAGGAAAATTCCGATGAGCATTCCGAGATAGGAAACCGGCGATAGCGCCATCCAGAAATAGATTGCCGCAGTCAGGGGAGCGAAGAGGAGGAAGTATCCGCGGTCGCGCAAGCCGAAGGGATTCCAGAGGTCGCGAATCATGCCGAAGATGAAGCAGAGGTAGAGCGGGATGCCGGTGAGGAGCCGGAACATGGAGACCTGCGAGGCGGAGGCGTTGAGTTGGTTCTTGAGGATGTAAGTGGAGGGGATATCGAGCAGGAATTCCGGCGTCAGGAGGAAGCCGAGCATCGTGGCTGTGCCGAAGTAGAGGTAGATCTGGCGGTTTGATTGCTGCCCGGCTGGATCGATCATGAGCAGCAATGCTATCACTGAGGTTGTGATCGATGTAGGGAAGCTCCGTGCGAACCCATTTGATTTTCCTTCTATTCGCGGTGTATGGCTGGGCGGCGGGGCCGATCGTTGCTGTGACGCTAAGATTGAGGGCTGTCGCCAAATCGTCACCGAATCTCGTGGTTCGAATGGGACGTGCTTCAGTTGCCGCTAAGGCAGCAGACAGCAACATTTATGCAACTTGGCGGTCAAGACTGTGGCCGAAGGCTTAATTTTATTTGAGATTTTGCAAGGTGCAGGCGGAAGGATATAGGTTTACCCGAAATAAGACTTAGTCAATAATATGGTCATGGTAGAAGTAAACGTCCATGAGGCAAAAACGCAACTTCCGCGGCTGTTAGACCAAGCCATGTCAGGCGAAGAAGTAATCATTATGCGCTCTGGACGGCGGCTGGTGCGGTTGGTTCCTGTAGAGGATGCGCCGTCGCGGCGGGTGTTAGGCACGGCTAAGGGCGACTTCGTAGTGCCGGACGACTTCGACGATCCGTTGCCCGAGGAAGTTCTGGCGGAATTCGAACGGTGAAGATCCTGCTGGACACGCACGTATTCTTGTGGGCGATCACCGCCGCTCCACGGCTATCGGCGGAGCAGCGGGAGATGTTTCTCGATGAGATGAATGACCTGCACTTGAGCGTGGCAAGCATCTGGGAAATGCCGATCAAGGCGGGGCTGGGGAAATTACCGCTCCCAGAGCCAGCGACAGAATATTTAGTGAAGCAGGTGGAGAAAAACCGGATTACGCTGCTGCCAATCCGGATAGCTCACCTGGCGGAGTTACAGAAGTTGCCTCCCCTGCACCGCGATCCCTTTGACCGGCTGCTGGTTGCGCAGGCGAGGGCAGAAAAGATGCGAATGCTTTCAGCCGATGCGCGGATGCGGGAGTACGAAGTCGAGGTGACTTAGTAATCGGAGTGTTCATCCCGCAATCCAGTGAGAAGTTCCTGGAATGACCCAGTAGCGATGGGACTTTTCCAACGAGGGTTTGCCATTGAGGAACGAAGCAAGAGTTTTTCATTGCCTGGAAGCCATTGTTTGCAGTGTCTTTAACGCGATGACTCGAGGCGGGGATCGATTTCGATTCGACCCTTTAATGCAGCGATGTTTAGCCGAACCAAACGTGCGTGAATGCGAAACGACTTCATTTTGAAGGGGCTCACTAATGCGCTCGATGATGTCCACTGGATTCGACGCATCGACGATTCCCGAAACAATATGAAGTTTCTGAGGGTTGGAGATCAGCCCGTAGGTTTGCTGTGACTCAAGCTGATTGCGTTATAACGTATTGAAGTCATTTCCGATGGAGGGTGTGCAGTCGCCTGGGCTGTTAGTGCTTCAAATGGTCAGCTTAGTGGTGAGAAGATCGGGTTGGTTGGCCTCAAGTGGTTGACCTGTCCCAGGCGGAAATCTGAGAAATTTTGAGAAATCGGGATAGTGGCTAGAATTGCCGGAAGTTGCTGTTTTGAAATGAGATAGGTTTCATTTGGGATAGGGGCCGTTTGTGGTTGCGTTAGGGTTTTGGATGGTGAGACAAACACCGGAGGTCTGATTTTATTGGGGATTTCGCGCGGGACGAGTCAGGCCTGTCACTAAATCCAGCATTCGCTTTCGTACCCGTTTAGGATTCTCCTGGCCTTCTACTTTCTCTGGCCTGCGAGACGTTACCCGCGCGTTCGGATACAGCGCTCCTCGTTCGCGCGCCGAATGGACTTTAACCACCATGATCAATATGCCGCTCAGCATACACTACGACATCTCCCGCTTCGATGCACAGCCTGGGCGGCCAAGCGAAACGCGTCGGCTCACCGCGCCCGCCTCGTCGCCGCTGTCGGCAATGCAACGGGATTTCGAAAAGCGCAAATCCGGTCTTGACAGATTAGTCAAGACCGGCTATAGTTTTGGCAGGTTCGACATTTCCAGGAAAGCCAAGGTCACCATGAGCACAACGGCACCATCAATCGAAGCACTCGCCAATCAAGAGTACAAGTGGGGCTTCGTCACTG
>CAZZGS010000216.1:1523-7343 GCA_964653845.1 uncultured Bryobacter sp. | reverse complement strand
GTTGTACCAAAGTAGATGCCGCAGGAATCCATTGAGTCGACGGCCATTGCATCACGCAGGACGTTAACGTAGCAGTTCTCTTGCGGCAGGCCGCTCGTGAGCGCTTCCCACTCATTGCCGCCTGTCTTGCTGCGGTAGACCTGAAGCTTGCCATCGACGGGGAAGTGTTCTGAATCGCTCTTGATCGGCACTACATAGATCGTCTCTGGCTCGTGTGCGTGAACGTCGACGACAAAGCCAAAGTCAGTGGGCAGGTTGCCGCTGACTTCGTGCCAGGATTCTCCGGCGTTGTCGCTGCGCATGACGTCCCAGTGTTTCTGCATGAACAAAGTGCCGGGTCGAGACGGATGCATGGCGATGCGGTGGACACAATGGCCCACTTCGGCATTTGGATCGGGGATGTATTGGGAGCGCAAGCCCTGGTTGATTGCCTTCCATGTAACGCCTTCATCGTCACTTCGAAAGGCCCCTGCGGCAGAGATGGCGATGAAGATGCGAGCAGGATTGTTTGGATCGAGAATGATCGTGTGGAGGCCCAAACCACCCGCGCCAGGCTGCCATTTGGAGCCCGAACCGTGGCCGCGAAGGCCAGAAAGCTCCTGCCAGGATTTACCACCATCGACTGTCTTGAAAAGGGCAGCGTCTTCTACGCCGTCATAAATGAACTTGTTGTCCATGGGAGGCCAAGTCTTGCCGCCATCGCCAGAGCTTCGTCCAGATCTTTTGCTTCAACGATAAAGTAGCCGCCCAGTTGTTCTCGCGTTTCGGCGAAAGGGCCGTCGGTGATGAAGTTCTTGCCTTCGCGGACTTGAACGCTAGTTGCCGTTGATGTTGGATAAAGTGGAGAATCGCTGCTGCGACCAGATTTGTGTGCTTAAGCAATAAGGCTGGCGCGGCTCTTTGCCATCTGACGGTGGAAACTCTTGGATTACATGCAATGATGCTGTTGCATGATGCACGCCGCGAGGCGCGTCTGGAGGCAGTCGGCGATTCCTGCATCGTCGCCTGGCTAAGGTGAATCAGGGAATCTGATTGAGGGTCAGCGCAACCGTGCGGACATGGCCGTCGCGCCATGCGACGAGCACCTGCTTGCCTACAACTGCCAACTTGGGGAAGCCGGCAGCTCGGCCCAGAGGTGCCGTGGCTATGAGGAGCGAAGCTGAGATGCTGCCGTCAACTGAGATCTTTCTCAACCGAATTTCGACCTTGTCATCGCCGCTCTTCTCTAACCATAGGGCAAGGTACGTGTCATCATCGAGCGCCGTCAGCGATGGCCGGCCCAAAGGGTTGCCGTCATCGACGCGAAGTAGCTTCGGGAATGTCGCGCCGGCATCACGGGAGATAGCGATTTGAATTCTTGGTTTCTCTTGTGCGCGAGTTAACCAGGTGATGCCAACCTCGTTGTTGCGACTTGCAATGGAAGGTCCGTCGGTAGGGCAACCGTTAATCTTCCAGCCGTCAGGGTTTAGAGTTTTTGGTTGAGACCAGACTCCATCGATCTGCCTTGTGATGGCGATGTCTCGGATTTCACCGGGCAGATGGTCTCGATAGGCTGCTATGAGGCCTTTGCTGGTTGCGCCGATTGCAGTCTGGCAGCAGGAACAGACATCGCCATCGAGTTGCTGATCTTTCGACACAGAGCCGTCAGGAGAGAAAGAAACAAAGCGGACCGTCTTGCGGTGTTCGCCTTCACCTGTTGGGCTCAGGTAGACCGCCGCGGCAGCATTCGGGAGAAAGGTCAGGAAGCCAGCGTAGTCTTCTTTCTGGTCGAGGCTCATCGAGTGGACCTCACGCCATTGGTTTGTGTTTGCCGACTTCTTTGCAATGCGGATACCGTAGCCGTATTTGCCGCCGGTCGCATTGCGGGTTAGCCAATGCGCCATCATTGAGCCATCGGGGAGAACAGCAAGGGAGGGAAAGTCAGCCCAGTTCACAAACCATCCTTTACCCTGGGCGATCGTTTCCGGTTTGCCCCAGGCAGTGTCGTTCCATCGAGCGTAACGAAAGGCGTGGCCTTGCTCGGCGAGGTTATCGATCCAAGAAGCATAGAGGCTGCCGTCCGGCGCTTTGGCAAAGAAGGGCATTCCGCTATCGTTGCCGGCTGGAGGATCTACTTGTTTTACCTGGGAAAGCAGCGAGAATGCCGAGAGGATAGGGATAAGTAGGGATTTCATTTGGGTTCGTATTTACAGAAGAGTTCTGAAGCCAGGGGATTCCCAGTTGCTTCGTAGGCTCTCGCTCGTGAGCCGCCACAAAGATTATGGTACTCGCAATAGCCGCCTCGCCCTTCAAACTGGGTGGGATCGTGGAGCGACTGGAAGAGTGGGGAGTCGCGGTAGTCGTCAACCAGCCGGTTCCGGCGCGGACTTGATCTTGAACCACGGGAGATACTTGATGACTGGATCGTCGAGCCGAACCTTACCTTGATCGCGAAGCTACATGATCGCTGTGGCTGTGAAGAGCTTGCTGTGGGACGCCATGCGGAACTTTGTGGTCGGCGAATCCGTAGCCACTGGTCCAGAAGAGAGGCCACGCCGATGGCGATGCCGGGAAGGTCGCGACAGGCGACCTGAGCATTCATCCAGGCCCCAAATATGCGTTATGCGCCAAGGACATCCGGGTTGGTTGCGATGGATTGCGCACCAAGCAGAGCAGGGATGAAGGAGAGAAGACTGAGTCGCCACATGGAGGCGATCATCGCGTATAGACGAAACGCGGATAGAATCAAAAGCCATGAGTCCAGATATTTCGCGCCGGAATTTACTTTTTGCCATTTTGCCATCTTTTGCGATCGCACAAGTTGCGCCATACGTCCCCAAGCAGAGCGACCGGCCCGAGGCAATCGATGCCGATGAAGCTGGCTTTGAAAGCATCTTCGATGGTAAGACGCTCGATGGCTGGAAGGGGGACTCTAAATATTGGCGAGTTGCAGATGGATTTATGACCGGTGAAATCACACCCGAGACAGTGATCAAGAGCAACACGTTTATCATCTGGCAAGGCAGTACGCCTGAAGATTTTGAGCTGAAGGTGGATTACCGGATCACGCCAGAGGGCAATAGCGGGATCAATTACCGCAGCGTTGTGATTCCCGACAAGGTGACTCCGGCAAACCAGTTTGCAATGCGGGGATACCAGTGCGATATCGACGGGCAGAATCGCTATACCGGCAATAACTATGAAGAGAAGGGGCGTCTGTTTTTAGCTACGCGTGGGGATGTCACACATGTCACTGGGGTGCGCAAGCCGGTGATCCTGTCCAGGATCGATGAGAATAAAGTTCTGGGCTCGAAGATCGAAGGCGGTTGGAATTCCGTGCACCTGATCGTACGCGGCAATGTGCTGATCCACAACATCAACGGCCAGATAATGAGCATGGTAATCGACGACGACCCCGGCCGGCCGAGGCAAGGGCAGATCGGGGTCCAGGTTCACGCCGGGCCGCCAATGCGAGTCGACTATCGCAAGTGGCGCCTCAAGCGGCTCCCGGTTTGAGCCAGTAAATCAAATGTCCTCCAAGATCCTGCCTATTGCTTCAGCCATCAACGACAGTTACTTATTGCCGCTGATGGTGACGTTGGAATCGCTGAAGCAGCGCTTGAGCCCGGGTTATCAGCTTGAACTTTACCTGATCCATTCGGGCATGACACAAGCCGGTATCGACTTGATCTCTTCTATCGTCACAACACATTCGATGCTTCCTTCGCATCTGCAACTTGCATCCATGCCTTACGATTCGAAGTTCCCGCGAGAGGCGGCCTTTCCGCTACTGCTCGCCGAGCTCTTGCCTGAGTCGCTAGAACGCGTACTCTTCCTTGATGCAGATTTGCTGGTGATGGACGATTTGTCAGAGATCTGGGAGTTCCCACTGGATGACTGTGTGGTTGCTGCCGTAACTGATTCTGCAGTGCCGCTGTGCTCTTCGCCACGCGGAGTCAAGGGTTGGCAGGGATTGGGCATCCCGGCAGACGCTGCCTATTTCAATGGTGGAGTTTTGCTGATTCATCTGGCGCGATGGCGGCAGCGGGAGATCACTGCGAAAGTAGATCGATATCTCAAGACCACTTCTGAGCAGATCGACTTTCTCCATCAGGAGGCTATGAACGCCGTTCTTTGGAATGAATGGAAGTCACTCGATGCACGTTGGAATCTACTGGCGAGCCATGCAGGACGACTGCACCGGCGTTCTGCTTCGGATTCCTGGCGGCACCCAGGCATCGTGCATTTCGCCGGCCGTATGAAGCCTTGGCGCTCCCAGGTCGGTGGCCCCTTCAACGAGCCCTACCAGGAGATTCTTCGAATCTTGAGCCACCTCGTTGCAGCTAAACCGTCAACCATTCGTGATCAGATGAACAGCGCATACGACCGATTCTTTCGCGCTGCTTTATATCCTTTAGAACAGTACATGTGGCGAAAACGACTGATATGAAGCCAAAGATATCAATCCTTCTTCCTGCGATGAAAGGGTTTGAAAGTGTGTTGGCTGCACTCGATGCCTGGGAGGCGCAAACTCGACGCGAAGCGCTTGAGATCCTGATCCTCTGCCCCGATCATTTGGGCCCCACCGACCAGCAAAAGAGGGAACTGACCCCAGGCCAGATCATTATTATGGTTGGAAATGCAGACCTTCACGAGGCGCGTGCTCTGGGAACGGGCAAGGCTGCTAGTGAATACGTCATGCTTGCTGAAGATCATTGCCTGCCCGATCCCGAGTGGACACAGGCAATGCTGGATCGACTTGACGAAGGGTGGGATGCCATTGGCCCTGCACTCCGTGCGGGTAATCGCAACAACGTATGGGCCGAAGGGTCCTTTCTTATTGGGTATGGGGAGTGGATGATGCCGATCACGAGTGGTCCGGCCAAAATACTTTGCGGCTGGAACGGAATCGTTCGCACACAACTGTTACGGCAGGCAGAATCTTCGCTCTCGGATGAGATGTTGGTTGGCGCCTTCCTGATTCGCAGGCTCAAGAGGCAGAATTGTCGTTTCTATCTTGAGGCTCGTGCGAGGATGAGACACTTTGACCCCCCTGGCTGGTCGTATGAATCATTCTTGTTGACCATTGTGGGCCTGGGTTTTGGTGCGCTCCGCACTAGGACTTGGCCGTTGGCGGCGCGGCTTCTCTATCCACTCGCCGCTCCCGCCATTGCGTTTTTGCACTGGAAGCGAGCCTTCATCCACTACCGTCGCTCAGGCTCATCCTGCGGAATGTCCCTGTCGACGCTGGCTGCGGCATCTTTGCTCGCCATGGCATGGGGGCTAGGCGAAGGCGCTGGAGCAGTTTTAGGTGTGAATCGAGTTGCTCCTCACCTTTGGCGTACTGAAGTCAAGCCTGTAAGTCGCGAGGAAGTGGCCCGATCTACCGCGCACGAAGCAGCTTTAAGCGGCTAGGCGAGCGCCAGGTTCAGATTCTCGATTGCTTCGTCGATCTCGGCTGTGTTCTTAAACCCTACGGTCACGCTGTCGACTCCTGCATTCTGGAAGGCAAACTTCATCGCGGCCTGTCGATCTTCGCGGCGGGTAAAGGCTCCTTCACCGATCAGCTTCATGCTGATCACGCCCATGCCTTCAGAGTGCACCTGTTTGGTGTGGGTGACAACTTCAGGGACGTTGCCAGCCTCGCGAGTGTTGTAATCCTCAGCGTCCATCTTGGTGCCGTTGTGATTCATCCGGATCATGGCGATTTCGAGCCACTTATTTTGCGGGAAGCGGCGCAGAGCGGGAAGGCCGTGCACCGAGGCACCGTGTCCCACGATTGCCTTCTTGACCTTAGCTTCGAGGATGCCGTCCTGCCAGCGTGCCGTGTCGGTGGGCCAA
>CAZZGS010000216.1:0-1513 GCA_964653845.1 uncultured Bryobacter sp. | reverse complement strand
TGCTGGTAATGCAGCAGCATCACGTCGAAATAATCGGTGTTGGCGAGCTTGCGCAATTCGTCGAGCTTGGTCTTAGGGTCGACGCCTTCACGCGTTGTTACCTTCGACATCAGCCTGTAGGAGTCGCGTGGAATCCCCTTGAGGGCGACGCCCAGCATGCGGTGCATGTCGCCGTAGCTCTCAGCAGTCTCAAAGAAGCGAATACCGTTGTCATAGGCATGACGTACGAGTCTGGTGAATTGATCCTGCCCGAGTTCGCGCTGGGTTCTGCCGCTCATGGTGCCAGTGCCGAAGGCGAGCCGGGTTACCTTTACGCCGGACTTGCCAAGCGTCACCCAATCGGTTGCTTTGCCTCGCGCCGCCAGCATGGGTAGTGCGCTTGTACCTGCCAACATGCCTGCGGCAAGGCCGGTGTTCAAAAATCTGCGTCTGGAACAATTTTTCATGTGTCGATTCTCCGAATGACCGGAATCGTATCAGGTTCTGAGACCGAATGCCCGTCTGACCTGAATCCGTGTGGTATGACACCGTCTCGTTTGCCTGGAAGATGCGACGGGGGGATCGGACACAGATATTCCGTTTGAGTACGAGGCACTGGATCTTTTTGAGGCTTACGAGCGACTGGATCCTGGTAAAGCCGCCGATGGCTTCGCCGGTTGGCAGCTGTGGGGCGACCATGCCCAGGGCCGTTGGTAATGGCCAATCCAGGCGCTAATTGGCGAAAGGCCTCTTGTTGTTTTGATGGAGCCAATGACGCAACCGGCGTATGGAAATACGTATGCGGTCGTACTGGCGCCTGAGCATCGACGAGGCATCCTCAGGAGTGGGTTGGCGAAGGACCTTGCCATATTCCTTGAGCATTTGCACTTCGTGCTGTTCGCATTCTTTGAGTACGGCTTGGGTGTCCCCGATTCTCATGAGTGCCTGGAGATGCCGGATTGCGAGGCGGAATGGGGAGCGAAGGTGAAGCTTGGCTGAGGGATGAATCCCGTGCCTTTCTACGTAGCCTTCCAGCTCGAAAGCAAAGCAGGCACGTTCATTGGATATCTCGATCAGAAGTTGATTGAGCCGGTCATCACTGCAACTTCCAGCTGAGCAACGGAGGATGCTGCATTCTGCTTTAGCGGATTGTATAAGTTCGCACACAGCATTCAAGCCCGGTTCCGGATGCTCATAAATAGGATTGTTCTTCACCATTAAATTACTTCTCCAAACGAAACTACATGGACGCGCTGGTGCAGGCTACGCCGCTGAACAATAATACGAGTGTCGGGGTGAACAAAGTGTTTCCGCAGTTTAAAGAAAATTTCATACTCGATCTTTGCGTCGATGGTAGATTTAGGCGGAGACGATCCAATTTTATTTCCCAGTAGGCCCGGTAGTACTGGAACAGCTTTCGCAGTTCGCGGACATTTTTGGTTATATTCGGTTCAAAGCGGCGACTATGTTCCATGATTGTACCTGAATTATGCACCGGCCTGAGGCGCCAGCCCGAGGGGTGAAGTGCTCCAAC
>CAZZGS010000215.1:2718-7349 GCA_964653845.1 uncultured Bryobacter sp. | reverse complement strand
CTTCTTTGTAGGACGCTCCCTTTTTGAGGCCAGTGGCGAGATCGGCAAGCAGAAGGCGGGTGCCGGGGGCGGCGGTGCCTTCGACAGGTTCAGCGAAGCGGGCGAAGAAGGGGTCGAGAGTGGTAGCGGGCTCCGGGTTGGTGGCGTAGCTGACTACGATCAGTGCGGCAATGCCGGTGACGAGGGAGATGGCGAAGGCGTTGGGGTCCCAGTGGTCGAAACGCTGGCCGCTGGCTGCCATGAGGGCGAAGTTCACCACGAGCGGAACAAAGAGACTGGCGACCGCGCCCCAACGATTAGCTCGTCGCCAGAGAATGCCACCGAAGATGCTGATGCCCATGTAAGTGGCCATAGTTTCTGTGAGCAGGAACGAGTAGAGTACGCGATCTACCAGGAAGAGAGCGTAGAGGATACCGAACAGGGAGAGGACGAGGCCACTGATGCGGCCGGCCCAGAGGTAGTGTGTATCGGTAGCTTCGCGGCGGAAGAAGCGCTGGTAAAGGTTTTTGGTGAAGAGTGCGCCGGAGTCGACCATGAAGGCCGAGCAGGTGCTCATGTTGGCAGCGAGGATACTGGCGAGCATGAGGCCGAGCCCGCCGGGGAAGAGGAGGTGGCGGCAGGCGAGACCGAAGGCGTCTTCGGGGTCGTCAAGGCGGCCAAAGCCGGAGTTGGGATTGAGAGCGAGCGCCGCAACCATAAGACCGACCAGGGCCCAGCCGATGGTGCAGATGCGTTTGACGAAGTTGCCATAGAACATGCCGTTGCGGCAGGCGCGTTCGTCTTTACCGGTGCCGACGGCGGCGAGCTGGTGGGGTTGGGAAATGATTCCGATCAGGCCGTTGAGCGTGAGCAGAAAAATGAACCAGACGCCGATGCCGTTGGGGGTGGCAAGCGAGAAAAAGTGTGGGGCGAGTGTTTGTTTCATCCCGGCGAGGCCGCCAACCTGGCCCCAGCCCAAGGGGATCAGCATAAAAGAGAGGGCGATGATGAGGAAGCCCTGGAAGAAGTCTGTCCAGGCGCTGGCCAGCAGACCGCCGATGAAGCTGTAGAGCAGAAAGATGATCGTCATCCAGAGGACAATCGAGTTGGGGGAGACCGCGCCGCCCGTGGCCTGGCTGATCACTTTGCCTGCACCTTTGAGCATCGAGGCCATGTTGATCGTGAAGTAAATGAGGGCGAAAGCGGTGTAGATGACGCCCATCCAGGGGCCGTAGCGGTCTTCGACAACTTCGCCGATGGTCGTGCGGCGCATGCGGCGAAAGAGCGGGGCGATGAGCCAGTAGAACGGCGTGGCGAAGAGGTTCTTCCACTGAAACCAGATGCCGGAGAAGCCGCTGGTGTAGACGGCACCGGCGAGGGAAACGGGCATTTCCGCATGGGTGCCAATGCCGAAGCTTTGGCCGATCATGAGCCAGCGATTGAAGCCCCGATTGCCGAGGAAGTAGCTCTCTGTGCCCCGGACGTAGCGCCCTGCAATTATGCCGATGGCGGCGACAATAACGAGGTAGCCGATGAGGACGACCCAGTCGATGATGTGCAGTTGAAGACTCATGTGGAAGATTGCATAGTATCGCAGGAAGAAGCGAGCTGAACGTAAAGAAAATCGTTAGACTTTTTGATGTCTCGATTCGGCCCTGTTTTACGCTATTCCATGTGGGTGTTGCGCTCACCTTAAATGGCGCCGTGCCGGTCTTTGTCGGTTCGGGTTTAAGCTTTCAAGAAAGTGAAAGAGCAAGGAAAAGAGATTCAAACATGAAAAGCGAGAAAGAAGCGGCAATGCCTCCCTGGGGGCAACAGACAGCTGGCGACGTAGAAGCAATACAGTCGGATTTTGGAGTTCCCGAGCATTGGAAAATCGGGCAAGGGCTCGGAGGAGCGGCTCTCCGCAACAGTTGGGACGAATTCATAGCCAGTACGCTCAAGCTGCTCTCAGCTTGTCTTTGGCCGGCCTACGACATTCAAGAGAGAGATTGGCCGGCGCAAACAGAAGCGCTTAGAATCAGCACAACAAGAGCCGATCTGGCTCTCCTTGCCGAGATGCAAAGTGAATCGCCGACTTTGATCAACAAACCCGTCAGAAGCCCTGTAGGAGGCCCAGTGCCTCAGAGTCACCTTCGCCATTTCGAGTTTGAAGATGCTTCCAGATTGGGCAGAAGCCACGCGGATTATGACGCTACATTGTCCGCAGATCGAATGGCTGAAGTGCCGATATTCATTGGGGAAGGCATAGGTAAGAAGAGCGCCTCCACTGCCAAGCAACTGAAGCGATTTTTGCAGAGACCACGCCCCTACCAGATGGCCTATCTACAAGGCGTAACAAACTACCACTATCTTTTCGCCGAGAGCGCACATTCTCCCTCGATGATTAGCGGACATGGAATCGCAGGGATGATCGGAGTGGGAACCGTAATCGACAAATGGCTCCAGGCGAATCGAACCATAAGCACAGGATCCATGCAGGCTTTACAGCAATACGCTGTGGATATCGGTGACCGGCGTGTATTCGCAGGAGTTCATTATCCTGCAGACAACCTTTCGTCCTGGATTGTGACGATGATCCTGGGTAAAGAAGTTTTCGAGAACAAGAACACTGTGCGCTATCTGGCTGAGGCGATCACAGAACGATCAGAGGTATACCGGAGGATCCAGCTTCACCAGGGTGACGCCTACAAGGCAGCCCTCAAAGAGTTGCACAAGCTGATGGCCTAGAGCCGACCGGACGCCGATAAATAGGCTCGTTCAACAGCTTTGGCAAGAACTTTTGGATTCAGCCGCTTTTTGGTAGTCGCGCGCAATGAGCGGCGAAGAGAGGCAAGACGCGTTAGATCCTGGGCATGCTTGACAATAAGTTCGACATAACCAGTTGTCGATGTAGCGACCCAATCTTCAAGCCCCAAGCGTGAGAGCAGCGAATACCCCACCCGGGAAACATGAGTCTGACCGGCAAGTGAAACCGTTGGAACACCCATCCAGAAGTTATCGCAGGTCGTAGTTTGGCCATTAAAAGGGAAGGTGTCCAGGGCGATATCGAATTGATCGCGACACTTCAGGTAGTCATAGCGGGAGAGCGAGCCTCCGAGTTCAACAAGCGAAGCAGAGACACCACGAGATTCAAATTCATGCAGGACGCGTCGTGAGGCAACTGAACGGCGATTGTCGAAGTCGTCGCAACTGGAACGAAGAATCAGCTTTGAGCGTGGTGTCTCGCGCAGAGCTCCAGCAAGGCAATCCCAAACACCCGGATGAAATTTCAACGTTTGCTGGAGTACTCCGAATGTAATGTAGCCATTTTTCAGGGCAGGCAGCGGACTAAGCGGCGGCGCATCGGGAATACCCGTAAAAGACAGATATCCACTATCGATGTACCATGGCTTTTCAACGTACTTCGAGGGGCTGCCGTGAGGATCAATCCAACGGTCTGTGAATATGTAATCGATCTCAGGAAGCCCAGTGGTGGACGGATAGTTGGGGTAGCAGAAAGAAATCGGAGCAGGTCGTTGACGAAAGACAGAAAGGCGATTGTCGTCGCAGTGTCCAGAAAGATCGACAAGCACATCAATGCGGTCGCGGCGGATTCGATCAATCACCTGGTCGTCAGTCCACTCCGATACATGATGAAATTCTGAGCTGAGACGCCGTACAGCCCGAGTGCGATCATCGACGTAACTCCTGTTGTGATAAGCGAACACATGTACCAGGGATGGATCGTGGTAACGAATCAGAGGATAAATGAAATAGTGGGCCGGACTCCTTGTGAATTCTCCCGTGAGATAGCCGACTCTAAGCGGCTGCCTGGACCTGGCTGATCGGATTCCCGGCCTGTCTTGGGAGGGTGCTGGCAGATAATTTTCAACCCAGCGAGAGACAAGCTTTTTCTGGCGAGCCACCGAGTACGCCGGAGAAGCCAGACTGAAATAAAGCTGGATGGAATCTATCGCTGCGGGACTCATTCTGCCCTCACGACGAAGATAGTCACAGGCCAGCAAACCGCGACCGTGCTTGATATGAATCTCAGCGGCAAGTACAAAGGCTAGAGGAGAGCGAGCCCGAACAGCAAGGGCACGATCCAGAAGAGGAAGAATTGACTCAACGTCTTCCGCTTCACTAGCGGAAAGAACCAGACCCTCGAGAATACGATTATCGCGAGGATTGCGCTCCAGCAATTGCGCAAGCGCGGCTTGGGCCTTCACCGGATTGCCTTGCAACCGTAGCGCGGAAGCAAGAAATACGGCAGAATCCAGATCATCGGGCTTCAATTGGAGGGCGCGGCGAAATGTCTGGACAGCAGAAGCCCATTGGCCTGTGCGGAATTGCAGCACGGCCAGATCATAGAGAACAAATGGATGAGAGGGATCCATTCTGGCAAGACGACGCAGGATTTGAATAGCCCGCTCAAGATCGTTCAATTCTGCAAGACAGACCGCCAGAAGACGGTGGCCTTCTGTAGAATGACGCAACCCGGCATCGAGAAGTATTTGTTGAGCAAGGGAAAAATGACCCGCGGCAATCTCATCGACTGCCGCGGGAAATGAATGTGGGGCGAACAATTTCATTTGTCTGGACGATAGTTCCGGCCCCACCATGGACCGGTTACCAAATGATCAACGGATCCGTTTCTCGTGACTGGGATC
>CAZZGS010000215.1:0-2618 GCA_964653845.1 uncultured Bryobacter sp. | reverse complement strand
TCGTGACTGGGATCGCGAGTTACCTTTTTTTCGTGACCGACATCTTCCGGCTTCGAGCTCGCTGGCGCATTGAGTTCTTCAGGTGAAATTTTCTGACGCGGTGCTGGTGCACTCGTCTTCTTGCTGGTTGCCATCAATAAATCATCCTTTCCTGGATATGTTCTATCAAACTTGCATGGTTCTTAGTACAGCCTGATACCTGAGATTTGAACCCAAAGTTCTAAAGAACGGGTTTGTTCGAATATACATCAAGACCCGATCTTTTCGACCCATGGACATTTCAATAAGATCCATAGCTTTATCCTGCTGACCAAGTGCGGCATAGGCGCGGGCGATGGCAGCGGGAGACATGCGGCCGTCATCCAGCTTCGATTCTAAACGCGCAATAAATTTGAAAGCCTCAGAGGTGTTGCCAGCCAGAGCATGAAACAAAGAGAGCATGCGATCAGAATTACGCATACCAGCCTGGGCAACACTTGCGGAGGAGCTTTCAGACTGCTCGACAGCAGCGGCATGATTGAAAGCCATCTGGAAGTGTTTTGAACGAATGCTACCGGAACTAAGGGATCCAAGGTGAGCGTGAATGTTTCCGAGCTGGTGATGTGCAACCGAAGAACTGCTCATCCGGAGCGCGTCCTCTTGCAAGCGAATCGCTTCATCGTATTGGCCGCAGAAAAAGAGGCAAATCGCGTGGCTGTTGCGAATGAGGTGGTCAAAAGGGTCCAATTCAAATGCACGGCGAGAGAGCGTCAAAACATCCTGGGAAGTACCAAATTGCAGCAGTAACCCTGCGTACCAGGCATGGCCGCGGCTGGAATCAGGTTGGAGACGAAATACTTCGCTGTAACTGGCGCGGGCACCATCCCAATCCCAGCTCATCTGACGGAAGGCAGCAAGCACCAGATGCGATTCAGTAAAGCGGGGACCTTCTCGAACAGCACGGTCGGCGAAGGAATGGCCGGCCAGCATGAGTTCAGCGGTAGACCGATGTGAAGCTTCCATCAGACCGATCTGCGCCTCGGCCATAGCGGCATACGCCAGAGCAAAGTGAGGGTCGCGGCTGATCGCTTTTTCAAGATGACTCTTGGCGGCGAGAGTGTCATCAAGGACGCGCGAGCGGAGGAGAAATAAGCCACGGAAGTAATCTTCAAGGGCTTCTGGACTGGTAGTCACCGCAACAGTGGCAGGAGTGGAATCAGATGCAAACACTGCGGCGGTGCGGAGTGGAAAACTCCTCGTATGCGTGATCCCACCAAGGGCGGACTGGACTACCCGCTCGTTGAGACGGGCGGGAACAAGCTGTGTTTCCCCAGGAATTCGCTCGGTCCAAACGACAGACCCGGATGTGAGATCTTTCAGCACCAGGATGATACTCCTATCGAGCTGTATCGCACCAGAGAGAGACAGATGCGCAGGCAACCCTTGTGCCTGGTCTCGATTGGGGCCAGGAGGAGAGAGAATCCGAATGCTTCGACACGCCTTAAGTTCCCGAAGCAACTCAGCCGTGAGCCCGGAACATAGGTAATTCAATGCCGAATTCCCACTTCGATTTTCAATAGGAAAGAGAAAGACCGGAACTTTACGCGATTGCCAAAGACCAACCCCAATTGCCGAAGATCCTGTGAGCCCTGCGGCAATCAGAAGAGCATTTCGCCGGCTTAGCCCGGAGTTGGAAGCTCGGATCGTGCCGCGAAGCATGCCTGCAACCTGCGCACCGTTAACTGGCCGGCGTGCCGGATCGCGATCCAGGCAAGCGCGGACTGTTGCATCCCAATAACGAGAGAAAGCAGGGTTTGTGGCTTTGAGTGCAGGAACTGGCCCATCATGACGGCTCAGTAAATCTTTGAGGGATCCTGCTGGAGGATATGGTTTTCGACCTGTAGCAACTTCGAAGAGAATTACACCCAGGGCATAAATATCGGCAGCCACAGAAGCACGCGCACCTGCAATCGATTCGGGAGCCATGTAGTCAGGAGTTCCAAACAGGGCATGGATCGACATCTCCGATTGCTTGCCATCCAGTCCTGCCTGGCGCCGGGAGAGACCAAAATCGGTGATCACCGCGCGGAGGCCTTGAGGCTCGCGCACAAGGATGATATTGGCAGGCTTGAGGTCGCGATGGATGATACCGCGGGCATGCGCTGCGTCCAATCCTGCACAAATCTGCAAAGCAATCTCCAGCGCTTCGGGTTCACTCATTGGAGTGGAGGTAGCCAAAAACTCCGCCAGCGTCTCACCGTTGAGAAATTCCATCGCAAGCACCAGCACTTCGCCGAAGCGGGCATCCAGTGTATGGCGCGACAGGTCATGGATGCGGCAGACATTCGGATGCGTAATCTCACGTGCCAGAAGTGCTTCCTGACGAAGGCGTTCTTGAGCCGTAGGATCGTCAAGCCGGCGCAGATGAACCGATTTCAGCGCTATATCGACTTTGAGTTCCTGGTCGAAGGCTTCATAGACTTCACCCATACCGCCTTTGCCGATCAATCGACGGATCAGATAACGGTTGGCAATCAAATCGCCGGGATCAAAAACAGCCCGGACATCTCCGCGAAGACCAAGCAGGGTTGGCGCTGAAGTAGCAAGAAATGAGCCTGAGCTTTGGCCCAGTTCAAGAA
>CAZZGS010000214.1:3024-7361 GCA_964653845.1 uncultured Bryobacter sp. | reverse complement strand
TGAGGGGGTTCTTTCGGAAAAAGATGAGCCTTAACGAGGCACGTCAGTTGTTGCGAATTCAAGTTGCGAAGCGGGAGGAATCGCTGCTTGAATTGTTGCGACTAGGAGTTTGGGGAAATCCTCAGAGCCCATACCTGCCGTTGTTCCAGAATGCAGGGATCGAATGGGGTGGGGTGGTCGAACTGATCCGGCGCGAGGGTGTGGACGAGGGGCTAAGGAAGCTTTATGAGGCGGGCGTTTACGTTACGACTGACGAATTCAAGGGGAAGACGCCCATCCGGCGACCTGGCCTTGAACACCCAGTGAGCCATACGGACTTTGATAACCCATTAATCACCGCGCATTTTGAAGGGAAGACGGGTGGGACGGGTGGGATCCGCCGCCGTTTGTTGATCGATCTTGGGATGCTGGAGCACGATGCGGCAGCACAGTATGTTTTTCTCGATTCCTTCGATTTGGTGGGGCGGCCGAACGGGATTTGGCGTGCCGTGCCGCCCAATAATTCCGGCATCAAGAAACCGCTTATGATGTCGAAGATGGGCCTTGGGATGCAACGATGGTACTCCGAGTTGCCAATGCGCTGGGGGCCGGATGACTTCAAGTATTCGGCTTTTGGTGCATTTACCGTTGCGGTGGGGAGGCTGAGCGGATATTCATTTCCTTACCCGCAATATCTGCCCGGGAACAAGATTGGAATCATTGTGGACTGGATGGCGGAGAATGTGAAAGCCGGGCTGCCCGTGAATTTTGATAGCTCGGCGAGTTCTGCAGTGCGGATCTGCGCGGAGGCTACACGGAGTGGCCGGGATATCAGCGGGACTTTTTTTCGAACGGGAAGTGAGGCGTTGACGCCGGCCAGAGTTGCGATTATTGAGAAGGCGAGGGTTCGGGTAGTAGCGCATTATGCGACTTCTGAAACAGGGCCAATTGCGATGGCTTGCGCCGAGGGTCAGGTGAATGATGATGTGCATGTGTTGATGAGCAAGATGGCTGTGATTCATAAGTGCGTTGGCGATCATGCGGATAATCTGCTACTAACCACGCTTGCAACGACGAGCCCCAAGCTTCTGATCAATGTGGATAGTGGTGACTCGGGACGGCTGGTGAAGAGGCAGTGCGGATGCGGGTTTGGGCAGTTGGGATTCGAGCAACACATCTCGGAGATACGCAGCTACGAAAAGCTGACCTGCGAAGGAATCCTGTTACCAGCCGCCGACTTGCTGCGGCTGGTAGAGGAGACTTTGCCGGCTGCATTTGGCGGAGCGCCAACAGACTATCAACTGGTTGAGGACAGGGTGGACGGTTTGTCGCGAGTGCGGATTGCAGTGAGCCCGCAGGTTGGCCCTGTTGACGATGGAGCGGTGGTGGAGGCAGTACTTGGTGCGATCCATAAGGGAGGATCAGGGGGGAGACTAATGGCCAACCGGCTTCGGGAGGCGAAAACGTTGAGTGTGATGCGGCGTGAGCCATTTCAAACTCCGGCGGCCAAAGTGATGCCGCTGTTTGTGATTCGAGAGTCGTGAAGAAGCAAGACACAAAAGCCTCTGCTCGTGGGTTGAGTGGGCCTGGGTTGGTGTTTGCACTTTCGGTGATAGGCGCCGGGGACTATGTGTCCAACACGGCGATTGGAGCGGCATATGGCACGGCGATGTTGTGGACGATGGTGGTGGCAGCCGTTTGCCGTTATGTGTGGATCGAATCTTGTGCGCGCTATGTGCTGGTGACGGGCAAGACACCATTTGAGGGCTTCGATTCTATTGGCCGCTGGCTGGTGTGGTTCTTTCTGGCGACGATGGTGATCCACCGTCATGTCAATGGTCTTTATCATGTGCTGTTCATGGGGTCGTCGATTGACCTGCTGGTGCCATTGCCAGTGGCCAACAGTGCTGTTGTGTGGTCCCTGGTGTTTGTTGCCGCAGGCTTTTCGCTTATGCTCTGGGCGGGCTACCGGGTGCTGGAGGGGTTTTTCAAAATACTGATGGCGTTTATGGGTGGCTCCCTGATTGTGGTTGTGTTGCTTACGCCGGTTCCGATTGCAGGGGTGCTGAAGGGACTGTTTGTTCCGAGCTTTCCCGATGCTCAGGGGCCGTATAGTGCAATCCTGCTGTTGACGGCGCTGCTGGGGACAGAGGCTTGTTCGATGTCGAACGTGACCTATTCCTACTTTATGTGGCAAAAGGGATGGCGTGACATGAGCTATTCGGCACGCCAACGGATGGACCTTTTCTACGGGATTGGGGCGATGTTCATGATGGGGTGTTTGCTGCAGATTGCGGCTGCAGGGACGCTTGGGCAGGGAGGGAAGTCTCCCGGGAATGTCAGGGATCTGGTTGAGGTCTTTAGTGCCCGGCTCGGTTGGTTTGGGCAGTTGACCTTTGCATTGGGGATTTGGGCAGCAGTCTTTACAAGCTTCATTGGCGGGGTTACGGGCTATTCACTGGCGATTGCCGATGTGATCCACACGCTGCGCCGGGGTGGAGGGATCCGGAGCCGGGATGAAGTACAGCGAGACCCGATTTATCGGGGGCTGATTGTGTTCTTTGCGTTCTCTCCGCTCTACATTCTCTGGACTTCAGTGCGTCCAGCCTGGTTGGTGCTTGTGGCGTCTTCGGCTACGGTTGTGCTGGTGCCGATCCTTTCACTGGCGGTGCTGCGGTTGACTGCGGACAGACGCATTATGGGGGAGAACCGCAACGGTTGGTTCTCAAATGGAGTGCTTGTGTTCGTGGCATTGCTGGCTTGCTACTTCACCTATGAGAACGGGGTTGGGCTGTTGCGGAAATTTGGAAGTGGGGGGTGAAAGGAGGAGGAGAATCGATGGGGGTTCTTGATGCAATCCAGATGCCTCTCTGGGCTTAGGGGCAGGAGTGCAGAGTCAGTTGAACGAGGGGCTTTCCGACCTTGCCGATGGCGCAGGGTATGGGCATGCATCACAGGCGGGCACAGGTCGTGAGATGATCTACGCTTAAGGGAATTCAATATGCAACGACGATTTTTTCTTGCTTCCGCTACTGCTGCTTTTGCTCAACAGAAACTGCCGCTTCAAGAGTTTGAACCGAAGTCGATGCTGAAGGTGAAGGAGACCACGCTGGCTGGGCCGGCTTTCCCGGTGATCGATTTTCATGCGCATTTGAGCTGGTCGGCGCAAGGAGAAAATGGCGTTTCGTTGACCGGGGATCGCAAGTTTATCTGTGAGCCTAAGGACCTGTTGCCTGTTATGGACCGGAAGAAGATTCGGACGCTTGTGAACTTGACGGGGGGTTATCAGGATGGGTTGAAGCAGTCTGTTGCGAAGTTTGATAAGGCGCATCCGGGGCGCTTCTTGACGATGACGGAACCGGCTTGGGCGCTGACCAAAGAGCCCGGTTATGACAAGAAGCAGGTGGCGCTGCTTGAGGAAGCCAGGCAGAATGGGGCCCGGGGGCTGAAGGTGTTGAAGACGCTGGGGCTCTACCTAAGAGAGAACGGGAAGCTGCTGAAAGTGGATGACGCGCGGTTTGACCCGATGTGGGATGCGGCTGGCCGGTTAGGTTTGCCGGTGGCGATCCATGTGTCGGACCCGGTTGCGTTCTTTAATACTACCGATCGATTTAACGAGCGGTTTGAGGAATTGAACAATCACCCGGACTGGTCGTTTCATGGGAAGGATTTTCCTTCAAACGATGAGTTGCTGGCGGCGCGGAACCGGGTGTTCGCCCGGCACCCGAAGACTAAGTTTGTGGCTTTGCATGTGGGGAATTTTGCTGAGGATCTGGGGAATGTGGGGGCGGCTCTGGACAAGTATCCGAATCTGCATGTGGATATTGCAGCTCGGGTGGGTGAGTTGGGCCGGCAGCCTCGGGCTTCTCGCAAATTCTTTGAGAAGTATCAGGACCGGATTGTGTTTGGGACCGACGCTGTGCCAAACGGAATCGAGACTCCGCAGCAGATCTTTGGGGACAAACTCTACGAGATCTACTATCGCTTTCTTGAGACCGAAGATGAGTATTTTGACTATGCTCCCGCACCAGTGCCGCCGCAGGGACGATGGCAGATTTACGGGATTGGGTTGCCACCAGCGATCCTGAAAAAGGTCTACTACAACAACGCGGCAAAGCTGCTTGGGTTGAAGCTGATCTAGGATTGGCCCTATAATGGGAATGTGAAATCATTATTATTAACGCTGCTATTTGCCTCAAGTCTTGAGGCAGCGGCGATTCGCGGTACGGTGAAGTTGCAATCGAACGGCGAAGTGCTTCATAACATTACAGTTTTGCTGCTGCCGACGGGCCGGGTGGTCGAGAGCAATGACCAAGGTAAATTTGAGTTTGCCGATCTGAAGGCTGGCAAATACACGC
>CAZZGS010000214.1:0-3014 GCA_964653845.1 uncultured Bryobacter sp. | reverse complement strand
ATAGCTCTGATGGGATAGTCGATTTTCAGATGGGGGTTTCGCCGTTGCGTCAGGAATTGACGGTGACGGCGTCGGCCGGCAAAGCCGAGACATTTCTTGAGACATTCTCACCGACACTGACTCTGGATTCAACGACACTTGCAAGTAAGGCTGCGACTTCGCTAGGGGATGTTCTGGATGGCGAGGCGGGGATTCACAAGCGAAGTTTTGGGCCAGGCTCGTCGCGGCCGGTGATTCGTGGATTCGATGGCGACCGGGTTTTGATTTTGCAGGACGGGGTGAGGACTGGAACGCTGGGCGCGCAGAGTGGCGACCATGGGGAGCCGGTGGATCCGCAGGGGTTAGACAGGGTGGAAGTAGTGCGCGGGCCAGCTACCTTGCTGTATGGGTCTAGTGCGATTGGTGGGGTGGTGAACATGGTTAGTGGCCATCATGAGGCGAAGGACCAGGGACATAAGGGTGTGCATGGGTATGTGTCCGGAATTGGGGGCACAAACAATGGGCTGCATGGTGGAAGCGCAGGTCTCGATTTTGGCCTCGACCGTTGGGTGTTTCGACTGGCTAGCGGCGGGCAGCGAACGAGCGATTACAGGAGCGCGGAAGAGCGGATTTTCAATTCTCGAGCTCGCGCTTATAGCGGCAGCACCGGGGCTTCGTACTACGGGAAGCGGAACTGGTTTACGGGAAGCTTCGCGGTGCAGAGGGGGCTCTATCAGATACCCACCGAACCGGAAGAAGAGCATGAGGAGGAAAAGAAAGAAGAAAAAGAGGGCCACGGCCATGAGAACGTGGCGCTTCCGAATCAGCGCTGGAACATGCGCTTGAATGGCGGAATGAGGGATCGCTATCAATACAGCGTGAACTACAGCGACTGGAAGCATCAGGAGATTGCGAATGGAGAGTTGGAAACCCAGTTCTTCAACAAGCAGTTGGACTATCGCTTTATGGTGGAGCAGCCCAAGAGCGGGCCGTGGTCTGGGAGCTTCGGGGTCTGGGGACTGCGTCGCGATTACAAGGCGATTGGAGCGGAAGCGTTTACGCCGCCCACGATCCAGAATGCGTTTGCCGGTTATGGCGTGGAGACGCTGAATCTGGAGCGGGTGCGCTTGCAGTTTGGCGGGCGGGTGGAGACGAATCGCTATAAGCCACAGTTTGGCCGGGAGCGGAATTTTACGGGTTTCTCGGGGAGTGCCGGAGTGAGTGTGCCGCTCGATGGATCGTCGGTGTTTGTGGCCAATTATTCTCATGCGTACCGGGCACCGGCGCTGGAGGAACTTTATGCCAATGGGCCGCATCCGGGATTGCTGGTGTTTGAGATTGGAGATATCAATCTGCGGCGCGAGCGTATGGATGGACTGGATGCTTCTTATCGCCGCCAGGATGGCCGGATCAAGACAGAATTGAATGTATTCAATTACTGGTTGCGGGATCAGGTGTTTCTGGCCCCTACGGGAGAGCTTGAAGACGGATTGCCGGAGGCAAAGTATCGTCAGGGAAATACCCGGTACACGGGAGTTGATGGGCGCTTGCAGGCTGGGCTAAACAAGTGGGCGTGGCTCAATGCCGGCTTCGATATGGTGCGCACGGAGTTGACCGATTCGAAGTTGTCCATGCCGAGGACGCCGCCGGTGAGAGGGCGTCTCGGGATTGATCTGCGCTATCGCAGTTTTTCGGTTGCACCAGAGGTGGTGATTGCGGCCCGGCAGAACCGGTTGTTTACCAATGAGACTGCTACGGATGGTTATGTGACGGCGAACCTGCGTGGCGGCTATACGCTGGTGAAGCGGCATACGATCCACTTCTTTGGAGTGAATGTGTTTAATGCCAACAATCGCCTCTACCGGAACCATCTTTCCTTTATCAAGGAATTTGCACCGGAGATGGGGCGTGGGGTTGCCTTCAACTATTCCATGCGATTCTTTTGAGGCATGCTACTTACAACTACTTCCACCCTTGAAGGCATCAAGATCCAGCGCTATCTCGGCATCGTGACCGGTGAGGCGATTCTTGGTACCAACTTCTTCAAAGATTTCTTTGCCGGGATTACCGACATTATCGGAGGCCGGTCTGCCACCTATGAAAAGGAGCTGCGCAAGGCGAAAGATATCGCGATGAACGAGATGCGCGAAGAGGCACAGCGGCTTGGGGCCAACGCCGTGATTGGGATTGACCTCGATTACGAAGAGATCTCGCCGGGACAGGGGACGATGCTGATGGTGAGTGTGAGTGGCACTGCAGTTGTTATCGAGGCTTAAGCTTGCTTAGGCTTGGACTATGAGGCATAACTAGACTTCGGTGAGGGCAGTAGATTTTTTTCGAGCCAGGAGGGCGAATCACGTCACAATGGAGACGGCATGATCACTCTCACCGACATCGAGGCGGCGCACCACCGCATCCGTCCCACGATCCACGTTACTCCGTGTGAGTATTCGGAAACGTTTACGGCGATCTCTGGCAACCCGACTTACTTCAAGCTCGAGAACCTGCACATGACGGGCAGCTTCAAGGAGCGTGGGGCGCTGAATAAGTTGTTGCTGATGTCGCCGGAAGACCGTGCCAAGGGTGTGATCTGCGCCTCTGCGGGCAATCATGCGCAGGGTGTCGCTTATCATGCGACGCGGTTGGGAGTGCGCGCCGTGATTGTGATGCCGGAGCACGCTCCAATTACGAAGATCAACTCGACGGAGCGGTTTGGCGGCGAGGTGGTGTTGTTTGGCAAAAGCTTTGACGAGGCGTTGGCCGAGGCGAAGCGGCGTGCGGTTGCAGATGGGCTGACGTTCATCCACGCGTTTGACGACTTGGCGATCATTGCCGGACAGGGTACGGCGGGCCTGGAAATCTTGAGCCAGAATCCTTTTATTGAGGCGATTCTGGTGCCTGTTGGTGGCGGTGGTTTGATTGGCGGCATTGCGATGGCCATCAAAGAAACCAACCCGAAGATCAAGGTTGTGGGTGTGCAAACGAGCCGGATACCGTCGATGATTGTGGCGCTGGAGAAGCATGAGCCGGTGGAG
>CAZZGS010000213.1:1399-7391 GCA_964653845.1 uncultured Bryobacter sp. | reverse complement strand
GAGGTAAGTGCGCATGGGACCTGTGGGGGTGGGGAGGTCGATGAAGGATTCCGGTTGGATGGTCATGAGCTTTCGGGCTTTTCCACAGGGGCAATTAGCGATGTGTTTTGCTGCATGTGGGGCTGGCAGCGCCTGCCGGCAGCCCCTCATTTGCTACTTCGCTTTAACTGGGATCGTGGCGATGGTGTTTTCCCATTCCATCGTGAGAACCGATGCGGAGAGGGAGATTTTGAAAGATTCCACTAGAGCCGGGGCAGCCTTGACGGTCATCTTGGCGCGACCGAGGTCGTTCGATTGGCTGTATTCAGTTCCCCATTGGCCGGTCTGCTTGTTGATGATCAGAGTCCATTCAGTGGCGGTGGGAATCACGTAGATGGTGTAGTCGCCCTTGGGGACGGCGAGGGCGCCGATCTGGAGGTCGGTTTCTGCGTGGAGAGCGGTGGCGGAATTAGCACCGGCGCGCCAAACTTCTCCAAAGGGAACCAGGCCGCCGAAGATCTTGCGACCTTTGACGGAAGGTGAGGCGTACTTGATGGCGACTGCTTTGCCACCGAAAGTGGCTGAGGCTTCAGAGGGTGGGCTGGCCGGGGCTTTCTTTTGCTGAGCGGCGGCAAGGCCGACGGTGGCGAGGATCAACGTGGTTGTGAGAAGAAAATGCTTCATAGTGGTACATCTAATTTACCTTGTTGTGACGAATCGGATAGGATAGCGGCATGAAACGACGCGAATTAATAGGAGCGGCCGCCGGCCTGACCATCCTGAAAAGTGGCATGTTGCGTGGGCAGAGTGCACCGAGCAACAAGTTGAATGTGGCACTGATTGGGGTTTGGGGGCGTGGTACGGCTCACTACAATTCCCTGCTTAATGAGAATGTGGTTGCACTTTGCGACGTGAACGATCTGCGGACCCGCGAGGCAGCTCAGATTTTCCCCAAAGCGAAGCTGCACTTTGACTGGCGCCGGGTGATGGATCAGAAGGATGTTGAGGCGGTGGTGATTTGCACAGCGGACCATCATCATGCTTTTATCGCCAATTGGGCAATGAATCGTGGGATGCACGTGTTTTGTGAGAAGCCGTTAGGCATCACGGTGGAAGAAGCGCGGACCGTAAGGGCGAACTACCTCAGACAGCGGACGAAGCTTGCTACGCAGCACGGAACACAGCGACATGCCTATCCGAATTTTGAACGCTTGCGCGAGTTGGTGCTCGACGGGGCAATTGGCGAGTTGAAGCGTGTTCATAGTTGGGATGCGCGTGAATTGCCCCGGCCTGGCTATCCGAAAGGGGAAGGGAATCCTCCGGCCGAGTTGCACTACGAACAATGGATTGGGCCTTCACCCTACCATCCGTATAGCGCCCAGTATTTTGGCGGGTCGAATGGGTTGAATTGTTTATTCTGGAATATGTATCGCGACTTTGGTGTGGGCCAGATGGGCGATATGGGCGCACACACGATGGACCTCGTTTGGAATGTGATCGATGCCGGGGCACCGTCTTCCATTGATATCGATACCGATGTGAGTGACAAGTACAATCCTGAAATTTGCCCGGTGAAGTTGAAGGCTCACTTTGAGCATCCGGCGAATTCGTGGCGCGGACCGATTGAAGTGGTCTGGTATCAGGGTGGGTTGAAGCCTGATACGCCCAAGGGCTACATTGATTTGTCTCGTGTTGGAAACGGTGCAATTTTCGAAGGGACCAAAGGCAGCATCTTCGCCGACTTCACCACTCGCGTGATCATTCCGAACAATGACGATGGTGACTTTACCTATTACAAGAAGAGAGCCAAGTCGGACTTGATTCCGTTGATCGGTGGCACCGGTCAGGTTACGCAGGGGGCTCCCGTTCGGCGACCTCCATCGGCACCGCCGGTACTGCCCAAGGGTTTTACGGCAATGCCTAATCAGTCACCGGGCAAGACGGGCTGGGCTGACATTCAAAAGCTCGAGAATGGTTTGCCGGCAGCCTTGGGTTTACCCAATCCGAATGTCGAAAGCATTCTGGCCGGTAAGCCGCAGTCGGCCCCTGACATATTCCAGGTGGAGTGGCTTGAAGCTTGTAAGGGTCGTATGAACAATGTCGTCAACGGGACGAGCACGAAGACCAATTGCGATTTCGACTACGCAGGGACCATGATTGAACAAATGCTGCTAGGGCTTGTGGCTCATCGCGCCGGCAAGAAGTTGACCTATGACGGGGCCAGTGGCCGGGTAACCAATTCGAACGAAGCCAATGATTACCTGCGTCGTGACTACCGGCCGAACTGGAAGCTTAACGGGTAGGCAGCAGGCGGTATTCGATTTTACGAATCGAAGAGGCCGTGTTGTAGCTGAAAAAACTAAGGGGCGTGGTGATATCCATGCCCCTTCTCAATGAGATGGTGCGATTGTTGATGTTCAGGTTTACGACGAGTTTATCGTCGATCCAGGCTCTAATAGATGTTGCCTTAACTTCGATTCGGAAGCGATAGAAACGATCGTTGTCGAAGTTGAAGTAGGCGCGGGTTTCGTTTTCGCTGGCATCCCAGTTGTCGATTGAGGAGATGCCGATGATGTCGCCTCCCCATCCGCCGTTCACCCAGGTGGCGTGCGAATCGTTGAATGGGAATGTGAGGCTGGCGAAGAAATCGTTGCCCTTGAGGCGCGAGGCTTCGAATCGGATTTCGTAGTTAAGCCTGGGCTTAAAGTCGCTAGCTGTGACTCCGGTCATAGGCGCACCCGGGTCGAGAGTGATTGCATCTTTTACGATATGAGCGGTGCCTTCGCGAGGGAAGGCTGTTTGCTTCCAATCGTTGAGGGGTTGCCAGTCTTGCGCTGAAGCAGTTAGGGCCAGTAGAACAAGCAGAATCATCTGGCGTTATTGTATGCGGTCTGATCAGGGTTTTGTAAACGTGTCGTAGTAGAGTGTCGCCTGGTCGAGCATGTCCGGTAGATCGATGGCGAGCAAAAAGCGATTCTTGATCAGGGTTTGCGCGGCTGTTGTGTAGAGACCGAGGTAATGTTCTTTTGAGGGGTAGCGTTCTGCTATCGAGGGGCGCGAATCGGTGACTACATTTCTCGTTGCTCTTGTTTTGGCGAAAGGGAAGATGGAGCCGGTTTCTCCCGCTAGCTGACTTGGCGCTCCAGCACTTTGATTGCGGTAATTCCATCCAGTGTAGGTGGCGAGAGGAACTGAAATCGCGGGGTGATGGATGCCGGCGATGTCGTGGCCGTTGGCATCGATTGCGGGTACTAGAGTGGTGTATTGTGGGCCTATCTTTGGTGGCTCTGTTGCGAAGTCAAGTTGATAGACTTTCAGAGCCGGTGGGGGAAGGATGACGTTGGGGATGCTGGGCCAATTGCCACTTGTGGGGGAGACCAGAGTTTGGTTGCTCAGCTTGGGGTACTGGCTTTCAGGAGGAGTGACGCCGAGGCATGCCCAGGCGTCGAGAGCTGTAAAAAGCGCTCTCATGATGGGGGTGCGGGAAAGAGGGCTTAACGCTGCAGCGGTCTCGGGTTCGTTGCCGCCTTGCTTGGATGGCGGGAAAGTGCCTGGGAAGTGGGGCGTTGAACTGACCAGATAGATGCGGGAGCTGGCGGGCGGTGGAATGTCTGTTTTGCCAGAGGGGTCGGTGTGGATCAATGACCCGGCTCGATTGTAGTATTCAGAGCTGGATAAGACATGGAACATGAGAGGCGTGACTTTCTTTGCTTCCGCCTTTACCAATAGGGAGCCAGCTTGTTTGGTGAAAGGGTCTGTTGAAGGGCTGTCGGTAAAAGGGAAGATATCGACCGGGAAGAAGAAGTTGAAATGTTGTTCGGCATCGCGAGAGGCCTGGCCAAAGCGGTTGTTGAAGGAGCCACGTCCTGCGCCGCCGACTTCGTCGAGGACTGCATCAAAGACCTTGCCGCCAGATTCCTGTTCATTGAAGCCGTCGTAGAGGAAATGCCTGAGGTAGCGGCCCGATTGCGAGACGCCCCAGCCGTATGCAAGCTTGATGGCAGGCAGGGATTTGTTATTGGCTGACTTGAAGTAGGCGATCAGGTCTCTGGTGGCTGCAAATGATGCGCCGAGGACGCGTGGGTTCTTTGCTTTGTAAACAACGTCGTAGATCATGCCGGGGACAAAGCCACCATTGAGAGAGACCTTACCTGCAGGGAGCATTTGCCAATCCGCCCTGGGAATGCGCTGTGGCGCACCGGCGGCCGTGTCGCGAATGGTCATGAAGTCGTCGGGATTGTCCATGCTGGCGGCTTCATAAGCGAGGTGATTGCGGTCTGCAAGTTCTGCAGTGGCGTTGCGCTTGTAGAGAATGAAATTACCTCGCACAAGGCCTGTGATCGGTTCGCCATTTTCTGTTGCGATGGGCAAGTTCATTCGCATGCGACCCTCGGGGACATCCCACTGCCAACCCATCCAGAGGATCGAATAGCCTTGCTCCATCAGGAAGCCATCTCCAAATTGCTGAAGCGTCGTTGGGTCGGGAGAAGCTTCTGCTTTTTGAAAGGCGCGAAGTGCGGCTTTGGTACCTCGATTGCCTACTTCGTAAAGAAGCTTTCCATTGGATTTTGATAGATCGGTGGGGGTTAGCAGATAGAAATCCGCTTCGAATTCAACGAGGCCGGCGCTATTTCGGAGTGCGAGCTTCAGATCGACGACTGCCTGATTGGACGGTGCATTGGAGTCCAGAGCGAAATGTGCTTTTCCACTGAGCTTTCGATAAGAGCCGGCCAGGCCGAAGGACTTACCGGCGAGCACTGGCTCATCGCGATTCACTTCAAGATTGTTGAGAGCTGCAGCCGCAGTGCCTGGCAGCATTACGAGGATGAGAACTAGAATTCGCATGTAGAGTGTTACCTGAATTTAGCGCATCCCGCAGGGTGGATCGAAGGGTTTAGGGCTAACTTTAGCTCGTTCTAGGTGAGATGGCTTAGGCCGTCAATTCATAAGGATTGACTCTGAGTTTGCCTTGGACTTGAGGCGTGCCACTCGGGCAAACGCTTGAGCGGCTTCAGCACGCATGCCAAGGGCTTGGTAGGCACGGGCTAACTGGTATTGCACTGGAGACTCCTTGGGGGCTCTGCGCGCGGCTTCCTGCAATAGCGGCAGGGCTGCGTTGGGCTTGCCGAGGGCTAGCTGCGCTTTTCCCAAATAATAGGATGTTCCCCACAAGTCTGGTCGCGAGAGCTTTACTTCAGTCAACAAGAGGAGGGCCTCATCGTTTTGGTTCTGCTGCACCAGCAGTGCCCCCAGGAAATACTTTGCTTCTATGTCTGTTGGAGCTATCGAAAGGGCGGAGCGAAAATTCTTCTCCGCTTCCTCATAGTTGCGCAGACTGAGTTGGGTCTTGCCGGTCTGGAGGGCAAGACCTTCGAGGTCCTTGTCTGCGTTTGAGGCCTTTTCAAAACTGCTTAAGGCACGGTCGAAAATAGCTGCGTCATACCAAACACGGCCTTCGAGATAGTGGGCCTGAGCGGGGGGAAGCCTGGAAAGGAGTCGATCCAATACCTGTTCAGCACGAGAAGTTTCTTTCCGCTTGACGTAAGCCAAAGCCAGAAAATGATAGACCCCTGGTGAGGGGCTGGGTTGGGTGATCAATTCTTCGAGAGCCCTAGTGGCTTCCATGATTTGGCCGGTTTGCAGTTGGCAAATAGCCAGAAGTTCGCGTGCCTGGATCTGACGGCTTGAGGGTATGGTCGCAAGCTGATGGAATACCGGCTTAGCTCTCTCGTAGTCGTCGATCTTGAGGTGCGCGAGGCCAAGATTGAGGAGAAGCCCTGGTTGATTGGGTGCCAGCTTCAGGGCCCGTTGATAGATCTGGACCGCCTTCACCGGCAGGTTCATTCGACTATAGACCACGCCGAGATTACCCAATGCTCCCAGATTGTTGGGCTCTCGTCGCAGGACTTCGAGAAATCCAGCTTCCGCTTCCTGAAAGGCACCGGAAGCCAGAGAACGCGATGCCTGGTTAAAGGTATTTTCTGTAGAAATGGCTTGGCCCTGATACAGGATC
>CAZZGS010000213.1:0-1389 GCA_964653845.1 uncultured Bryobacter sp. | reverse complement strand
GTTTAGAACAACACTTTGAGGCCCATCTGAATGGTACGGGGATCGCGAGTGGAATTCACTTGTCCGAAAGTGCCACGAGTGGCGGCTGTCGGCGCGGTGTTGGGGTTTGGTACGTTGAGGCCGGTGTTTACACCTGCCCACTGCGTATGGTTTAGGGTGTTGAAAGTTTCAAAGCGGAATTGAACGCGAAGCCGTTCAAAGAACGTTGTTGTTTTCAGCATCGAGATATCCCATTGGTTGATATTCGGGCCGCGGAAAATGCCTTCACCCGTATTGCCGAGCGAACCCTCAAGAGGACGGCTAAAGGCGAAGACGTTGAAGTAATCGAGTTCGCTCGCCTTGTCGTTGGTTACAGGGCCGCTGCCGTTGTAGTTGGCGCGTGGGCCACCGCCGAGGGTACCGGGGTTGCCGTTGGAGAAGACCGTAAGCGGAGTGCCGCCCCAGAAGCGGGCGATACCGTTGACTTGCCATCCGTTAAGCACTCCCTTGGCGAAAGCGTTTTGCTTGGCAAATTGAGGCAGTTCGTAGATGAAGTCCAACGTTACGATTTGCTTGCGGTCAAAGTTGAGCAAACCATATTCGCGTTGGCGATCAAACGTGTAAGCCAATGAGTTAGTGTCGCCTTCGTTTACGCCCTGAGCCTTAGACCAGGTGTAGTTGAAGTTGCCCGTAAAGCTCTTGGCGAAGCGGCGGCTGATGCGCGCCTGCAGGCCGTTGTAGTTAGAGGTGGAACCAAACTCGGTGTAGGCGACACCCGTATAGCCCTGGTATGGGCGAAGCGCGTTTGCGACACCATTGACACGGGCGAGGACACCAGGTTGCAATGTGGTGCCGAGCGGGAGTTGATTAAGATCGCGACGGTACTGGAGATGGCGGCCACGGTTGCCGATGTAGCTGATGTCGAGACTGGTTTTGACGCCGAGTTGGCGCTGTACGCCGAAGCTCCAGGAGTAGATCGTCGGGATCTGGCCTTCGGAGTCCATGGCGACGATGCCTACCGGAGCGCGGCGGCCGCCAGCGATCAGCGAGGTGCTGATGCGATCCACGTTGCCCGCAAATACAGTCGGCTGGAAGGTAAGCGGGGGGTTGCCGAGGCCGTCAAAGTTGTTCGCGTGTTGGCGGATACGTTCATAAAACATTCCACCGCCACCGCGAATGGCCGTCTTGCCATCTCCGAAAGGGTCATAAGCAAAGCCGATGCGAGGGCCAAAATTATTCCAACGATTTTTGACGCCGCCTTTGGGCCAATTTGCCTGACCTTCTTCAACCATGCCGTTAAAAGGGTTGCCGACGTTGGGAACCAGCGTTCCAAGCGTCAGGCCTGGGTTGAGGTCGACACGGGCGGCATTGGCCGGATCGTAGCGACGGGGATCGAAGTAATTCTGGAGG
>CAZZGS010000212.1:0-7398 GCA_964653845.1 uncultured Bryobacter sp. | reverse complement strand
CCAAGAGATCTCCTCCCATGACGACTTAGAGGAGCCAGTCAAACAACTAATTCTAGTCGACTTTTAACCGGACAGCAGTGGGTTGATGTGAGTCCTGGGCTGATATCGGAAGTAACCGATGGAGTGCTGGAAGAAGTAAAGGCGTGGCAGAGCCGGCCGCTCGAGAACATGTATCCCGTTTTGTATTTGGATGCGCTGATGGTGAAGATGAGGCACGAAGGGAGAATGAAGAACCGAGCCGTATTTGTGGCGATCGGGGTGGACGAAGAAGGACAGAAGGATGTACTTGGGCTGTGGAGTTCTGCCAATGAAGGGGCGAAGTTCTGGCTGAGTGTGATGACGGATTTGAAGAACCGTGGAATGAGGGACGTTTACATCGTATGCACGGATGGGCTCAAGGCCTTCCCACAAGCGATTGAAGCGGTGTTTCCGCAAGCCCAGGTGCAGACCTGTATCGTGCATATGATCCGGGCCAGCTTGAACTATGTGAGCTGCAAGGAGCGCGAGACGGTGGCGGCGGATCTGAAGCCTATTTACAGGGCTCCTACAGAGCAAGCAGCGCAGGATGCCCTGGATGAGTTCCGGGCAAAGTGGCCGAAGCATAAGGTGGTGGCCGATGTGTGGACACGGAACTGGGAGCGGGTCATCCCGTTCTTTCAGTTTTCTGAAGAGATCCGCAAGATCATATACACGACCAACGCAGTGGAGAGCCTGCATATGAGCTTGCGCAAGGTGACCAAGAATCGGGGGTCGTTTCCGAACGAAGAAGCTGCTTTCAAGTTGCTGTACCTGGCCCTGCGCAATGCGTCCAAGAAGTGGTCCACAGTGCAGGGTTGGCGGGAAGCAATGAGACAGTTTGAAGTTGTATACCCGGGCCGCTTAGGGCGCGCCGGATGGGGGCCTCCCCCGGCATGATTCTTGACAATAGCTACTAACCAAAGAGGACTGGTTTACACAAAACTATTGACATTCCCCGCTCTAGCGCCGCACAATCAGCTTGCGCAACACGACATTCAGCGAGGCGTCGAAGGCGCGTACGGTAACCAGGCTCTCGCCTGCAGGCAGATTCAAGGTCGCACTGGCAGACTCTTCGCGCGAATCATAGATGCCATCAGAAGCATCGAGCAGAATCCAGCGTCCGGCATTCACCGAGTATTCGATGCGGCGAATCGGCGAAGCATCGTCCTTGCAGCGAATTGTAAGCGCACCATTGGTTAGGGTTGCCTCAAGCACCGGTGCCGTCTGATCTAGCTGCACAGGCACGCTGCTGAAGTCGGTCGAGCGGGCAACAGCCGCCGGGTTGGATAAGGTATCGCTTGCGGTCACCCGAAACAAATAACGGCCATCGGCCAGAGTATCGGCATCAAGGCTCAGGTTGCTCTCAGTCAGTTCCTGCTTGAGGAGCTTCCAGTCTGATTCATCTTCGGCGCGAAAGTGCAGACTATATTGCAGAGTGTCGGTATCAGGGTCTTCGGCCACCCAGCTCAGCATCAACTGTCGCCCGGCAGGCCTCGAGGCAAGTAGCGATGCAGTACCGGCGCTGGTAGAGCTTGAAGCCTCTCCCGTATCGGTCACCGTCAAAGTATAGGTAGAACTAGTGGTCGCAGCAGCCTGAGTCTTGGGGGCATTGCTTGGCACCATCAACAGAACGGCAGTCAGCGATTTGATCGACGGCGGTTGATTCCGCGGCAAATAATTGAGCGTTGCCGAATGCAGTTTAAAATCCCTCTCGCCGCGGAAGCGCCACTGAATGAAGCGGGCCGCCGGGCTCTGCACATTCCTTCCCTTAAGTGGCTGCCAATCAGACCAGGTTGCGTCAGCTTTGGCCGAATTTCCGCTGCGGGATTCGAAGCGAAGATCGGCACTCGCACCCGTATTCAAGGCCCCCCAAAGAGCGATATTGGAGGCCTCATGAACGGGCGACTCAAATTCATAAGGCGGTGTTGGGCCATCGGCAATCTGCAGAAGCTTGGGGCTGGTAGTGACTGCCGCGAGCCAGCCAGCTTGGGTATGCAGCAAACGGCCGACCTCAGACTCGCCGCTTTCTAGCAGCATCGTTGCCGCACGATCGCCATCGAGGCGATAGATACGCCCCTGCCGATCCGACGAGAAGTAGATCTTCCCATTCCACTCAGCCAGATCAAAGAGGCTTTCTTCTTTGGTCACAAAAAGGCTGTCCACCGTCAGATCGGGATTGAGGCGATAGACGGCAGAACGATCCAGGCCAGGCACGTCCATCATGCTACTTACAGCGGGCGTTACAGCCGGTGCTTGCGGAGTTGCTGCGGGTGCCGGTTTTGGCTTAAGATCGATCCCGGCCTGCGCTTCCTCGGTCACTGTAATGGTGGTTGTCACCTGCGGTACTGCGCCCCCCGGCACGGCACCTCCGGGCTGCGTCGCAGTCTGAGCCCGCCGGGCTGCCGCACCACCCATCGCAAGAAACAGAATCTCGCCATTCTTCAGCGGTATGACAGATCGAATCTCCGTAAACGGAGCATCGTAAAGCACCTGAGCTTTGCCTTTGGCTGAGATGCGATAGAGGATTCCGTTGGGGTCTGACCCAGCCAGTAACATCCCGTTGGAAGCAAGCGCGAGCACGGTCACATTCGATTGGCCACTTTCGTAATAGACTTCGCTCACAGTGCTAGTCGCCCGAAAGACGCGACCATCGTCGCCGCCGGCAAAAACACCCTCGGCGGTAGCCAATAACGACCACAAAAACCTGGCACCGGTCTGGGCAAAGAGTTTGGCTTCGTTCGCACTAAGTTTGTAGATATTTCCACCTGGCGAGCCAGCCGCAAAAACGCCGCCATCCGGCGCAACCGAGATCGCAAACACATGCGGCTCGGGCAGGGTCGCTATGAGCTCGAGCGACTTCGCGCCGCTTTTCCATCGATAGATACGACCCTTCGGCCCGCTGCCAAGATAGACACTCCCATCGGGTGCCGCAGCCATCGACCACAGTGAAACCTCACCCAAAGGCAGCGCCGCCGCAATCGCCGGCCCTGGCTCAAGCGTGCCGTCCCGAGTCAGCGACAGATTCTTCAGCTTGCCCTTGATGAAATCTGCATACTGAGAAAGCTCCCAACTGGCGGGGCCGGAAGCATAGGCGGCAAAGCTCAGCAGCAATACTAGCGAAATGCGCTTCATTTTTCTATTTCCAGAGTAAAGGTACGTGAGCCTGAGACCACACCATCGGCAAGGCGTGTCTCACGGTCGAAAAGTCGGGATTGATAGATCGGCAGATAAGTGCCGGGCGTCTTCTGCAAGGTAGTAGCAATCGAAGGTGGCAGATTCGAAAGCTCGCGTCCGCCAGACTGAAATGCCGGGCTCGACCGAAAAACGCGGACATACATGCCATTTGCCGGATGCAAGGTTCCAAGCGTCCGGATCAATTCTGCCGTCGATCGAAACACTGGCCCACCCGGCTGATAGAAAGATCTGAAATCGAGCAAATTTGTGATGAAGGAATCGGCGACCGTGAATGTCAGCGTTTCACCGCCAGGCAGCCACGAAGGCACCGTAAACTGATGCTCCACAATCTTTTCGACTCCATTGGGACTGGACAACTGCGTGCGAATGGTCAGTGTATCCCCAGGCTTGGCGCTGCGTCGCGAAGCGGATGCAGATTCAATCACCCACTGCTCATGCTTGATGTTGGCAACAAGGTCGAAGGTCATCGATTCCGGCAGCAAGGTTTCTTCGACATGTTGCTGGAAAAAGGCGAAAGGTATGGCAGCGCCAAGCGACGCGGCAGCCGGCAGGTTGTTGTCCCCCGAATAGCGCCCTTCAATTTCAAGTGGCTTCGCCTGCCCAACAAACCGGATTTCACCCTTCAGATCGACGGTTCCAGATCCCGCACTGCGGAAGTGGCTGTCGAGAGTGGAAAACAAAGCCATCTGCAGCAAAAGAGGCGACAGCAGAGAATGTCTCACCATCTCCATTCTGTATTCCTTCAATCCTGCAGCATCGCGATACCGAATCAGGATGGGTACCATTTTCGGCACACGGCCCAATTCTCCCTTTACTGCGGCATCCCCATCAAACAAAATTGCCCCCATCGGCTTGAGCGACTGACTGATCTTGAATGGCATGTTCAGATTGGGCATCGACGTGATGACCTCAGCCTTGGCAAAGGGAAACTCAACAGCCCCTCCACCAAGGAATCGATGACCAAATGCATACACCTGATTGCCAGCGATATGGGTAACGGTACCGTCAGCGCCAGAGTTCATATCGCCACGAATCAGCTGCACCGAAATCATATCGCCTGGCCGCAGCGGCGAACTCGCTCCACTTGGCTGGCTCCCCGACGCACCCTGCTGTAAAACAAACCCAAGCTCACGCCATTGGACGGCAAAGTGCCGGGCTGTGCGCTCGGTCATTCCAGCAAACGAAATGGGCGTCAGCACCGGACTCGGTTGATTTGTCTCGCTCTGACTTCGACTTGCGACAAGCTCGATCGAACCTAAATGTACTCGCTCGGCTCGAACCGATCCCGAAGATCGTTCTACTTGAAGCATTTCTTCGATTGGTCGTATCCCTGCTATCGGCTCTTTGGCGAACGGAAAAGCAAACGCGATTGCACCCACCAACTTGCCGTCAATATATACGGGACTTCCGCTCATGCCCTGCATCACACCGGTTTGCTCCAGGCGAGCAGTCAGCAGCCGGGCAAGAATTATGTTTTGCCCCGGCCCGCTGTTTTGCAGCACCCCGAGAATCCGCAACGGAAATTCTTCCGGGTCCTGACCGCGAAATACTGTTCGTGCCACCCCGGCCATATCCGGCTTAACTTGCCCGATCGGCAGGATTGCCTGCTGGGCAGATAGCTGGATTAGGGAGGCCAAGATAGCGGGTATCAAGCACCGCATCTTCTTATTGTACTAAGGTGAAAACTTACCATCGTCCTATAACCACCCACACTGTTGTACCTTGAGATAAGGCGGAACAGAATGTTCTGCTGGATGTGGAGTATATGGAAAGTCCAGTTCAAGCCAAAGTTGAAGAGAGCCAGCCAGCCTTAACGGCAATTCCAGCAACCCCAATTCCCCCCGCCTCATTCTGGGTCCCGCTGGCCTGGATTGCGGGTTTGATGATCGCATCCTTTTATCCAATGCTCGAGCGCCTTGTCGCCCAGTGGATGAATGACGATGATATGGGGCATGGATTTTTTGTTCCCGTCGTTGCCGCCTATATCGCCTGGCAGCGTAAAGATGACATTTGGGCAGTGAAGCTAACGCGTGACTACCTGGGATTAGTCGTAATGCTCTACGGTGCTATCCAGTACATTCTGGGCACCATTGCCGCTGAACTATTTCTGACACGAACCTCTATCGTCTTCTCAATCGCCGGTGCAGTTCTTTTCGTTGGCGGAAGACAATTGCTAAAGCTCACGGCTTTTCCAATTTTCCTTCTCTTCTTCATGGTTCCAATTCCATCCGTCATTTATACGGCGATCACTTTCCCACTGCAGATCTTCGCAAGTGTTGTTGCTGAAAAATCGCTGTTGTTACTTGGTATTCCGGTCTTGAGAGACGGCAATGTTTTAGAGCTTGCTGAACATAAACTGTCGGTAGTTGAGGCTTGTAGCGGAATCCGCTCCCTTCTTTCGCTCACGTTCCTTTCTCTCGTTTACGGATTCTTCTTCGATTCTCGTGGTTGGATGCGTGCACTGCTCCTGATTGCCACTGTCCCAATCGCTATTGCGGCTAATGCCTTCCGTGTCTCGATGACCGGTGTTCTTTACGAGTACAAAAGCGAATGGGCCGAAGGCTTTTTCCACACGGCAGAGGGCTGGGTGATTTTCATGGTCGCCCTGTCCATGCTGCTCGCATTCCATCGTTTCGCAAACTGGTTTTCTCAAGGAATTTCAAATGCAAGATATAAAGCAACTCAAGAACCCGTCACTTAAATCGACTGTCCTCATTCTGAGTGCGGTTCTTGCAATTCAGACCCTTGCCTACTACTCGTTCACGAAATCTGAGAAAGTAGCGGCAGGCAGGTTGTTAGTCGAGTTCCCTCAGAAGCTTGGTGTATGGGAAAAGACTCAGGAAGGTGTAGTGGATGCCGAGACTCAGGCAGTGCTTAAGGCTGATGACACGCTCAACCGTTCATATGGCAACAATTCTCTGCGCGTAGGGGCAAACCTCTTTGTAGCTGCTTTCCGCAGCCAACGCACAGGTGCTGTCCCGCATTCACCGAAGAATTGCCTTCCAGGCTCCGGCTGGACTCCAGTTGTCAATGACCACATCATGGTCTCCTTGCCAGGCAGGCCCGAACCGATTGAAGTCAATCGCTACATCATCCAGCGCGGCGATAGCAAGAGCTTGGTTCTGTATTGGTATCAGAGTCGTGATCGCGTCGTAGCCAGTGAGTACAAGGCCAAGCTTTACACAATGCTTGACGCAGTTAAAGACAATAGAACTGATACTGCCCTAGTAAGGGTTGTGATTGGCTTGAATGGCAACGATTCAAACGAGAAAGCACAAGCCGCCGCTGAAGACTTTATTCGTGCTTTCTATGCACCTCTTCGCCAATTCCTGCCGTCTTAAGATCAGGCTCTGGTTTCCTCCTGAATGATAAACTTCAGGAGAACGATCCTGGCAAGGCATTCTGATGAAAATTAGATCTGTAGTAGCGTCATATTTCCTCCTGGTTATCCTGGCATATTCTTCTACGTCTGAACTCATCGCCGCCGAACAAGCCAAAACAGCTCCCCCCGCCAAGAAGTCCGACAAGAAGACTGAAACAGTTCCCCCTCCCGGGCGCGTCAACATCGAGAGACGTGACGGTCCTATCAAACCAGATGACGCTGACGCTTCCAGGGGAGCAAACCTGCGCGTCGACACCAACCTGGTGTTGATCCCGGTCTCGGTCACCGACCCGCTTAATAGATTTGTAACCGGCCTTGAACGCGAACACTTCAAAATTTTCGAAGACAAAATTGAACAGTCTATCGCCCAGTTCGCCAGTGAAGACGCCCCTCTCTCAGTGGGACTCGTCTTTGATACCAGCAACAGCATGGGCTCTAAACTTCAGAAAAGCCGCCAGGCCGCCGCGCAGTTTTTTAAAACAGCAAACCCCGATGACGAGTTTTTCCTGATCCAATTTAACGACCGCCCCGAAATGATTGTGCCCTTCACCAGCAATACTGAAGAGATCCAAAACCGCCTCACCTTCACCCAGGCCAAGGGCCGCACCGCACTGCTCGATGGCATCTACCTCGCCATGAACCAGATGAAGAAGGCCAAGAATCCGCGCAAAGCCGTCCTCGTAATTTCTGACGGCGGCGACAACTCCAGTCGCTACACCGAGAGCGAGATTAAAAATCTCGTCCGCGAAGCTGACGTTCAGCTTTACGCTATCGGCATTTTCGAATCCGTCGGTGCCCGAGGT
>CAZZGS010000211.1:1404-7514 GCA_964653845.1 uncultured Bryobacter sp. | reverse complement strand
GCACCCAAGTACAAGGACTTCCTCAAAGACCAGACCATCCCCGAGCCTTCAAACCTCTACGAAGCCACTCGCCACAATGAAAAGATGAGCGTCGGCCAGGACCAGACCTTCCGCGACCTGAAGGTAAAGCCGCCCGAAGGCCTCACCGGAGACGCCCTCCGCAAGTGGGCCTACCAGCTCTACATCAAGGATTACCTCCGCTGCGTCCAGTCCGTCGACGACTCAGTCGGCCGTGTCCTCGACTACCTTGACAACAACAACCTCCGCGAGAACACGCTCGTCATCTACACCTCAGACCAGGGCTTCTTCCTCGGCGACCACGGCCTTTACGACAAGCGGCTGATGTACGAAGAGTCCCTCCGCATGCCCTTCCTTGCCCGCTACCCTCGCGAGATCAAAGCCGGCACGGTCAACAGCGACATCATCCTGAACATCGACTTCGCTCACACCTTCATGGACTTCGCCGGACTTGGCCGTGACCAGTACATGGACGGCGAAAGCTTCCGTACCAACCTGCAAGGACGCACCTCCGAGATCTGGCGCAAGTCGATGTACTACCGCTACTGGATGCATGACGATCCAGACCATCACGTCCCCGCTCACTACGGAGTGCGCACCAAGGACCACAAGCTGATCTGCTTCCCAACTGGCACGGCTCAATGGGAGTTCTACGATCTGAAGCGTGACCCCAAAGAGATGCGCAACGCCTACGCCGATACCGCGAACCAGCTGACGATCAAAAGAATGAAGCAGGAACTGACGCGTCTCCAGCATAAGTACGAAGACACTCCCGCCCACTTCTAGACTTTTCGGATTTCTAACGCTTTGATGTCGCAGGATGAACCGCTGAGTTTCAGTGTGAGTTTGGATGGTCCTTTCGGGAGATTGAAACGACCGAGGCTGAGACGATCCCAATGAACGACTGGTGCTTCGACTCCGTTGTGAGCCCGGTGTGGCAACCCGATTTCGTCCATCGGGGTTTGTCGCTTCGTTTTGGCAGACAACTGATTTAGAGAGATCTTCGTGCCGGAGGGTCCGCGATAGTGGACGATTGCTTCGTAGCGACCACTTACGTTTGCATCAATGCTCCACGTCATCTGGTCTTCGGGCTTGGACCAGCCGGTAGTGAAATCATGGGCGTAGCCTTGCTTCATGAAGAAGCGGAGACCGCCGGCGAGATCGGCTTGGGGAGCAGACAGTATTGCAGGGTTCTCTTCTCTGTAACCGACCGGGATGGGAGGCGCTCCGGGGCTGAAGCCTACTAGCGTGGAGGCGAACCAAGCTTCATAGTCGGCGATCATTTGAGCCATGCGCCTGGGTTCGCGATCGGCGATGTTTGTCGATTCGCCAGGGTCGGCTTCGAGGTCGTAGAGCTCTTTGCCGTTGACCATCTTGAAGCGCTGATCCCGGACGCAGCCGGGGTAGGGATTCAGGGGGTTGGCCTGTTGGTCGGCGTGAGTGAAGATCTGACGGCTGGGCCAGTTGGCTGAGTCTCCTTCGAGGAGTGGCTTGAGACTGACACCATCGAGTTTGGGTCCGTTGGGTCGTTCTACTTCAGCGAGGTCGAGGAGGGTGGGCAGGATGTCGATGTGGCCAGCGATGGTTACGACTTTTCGCCCGCCTTGTATTTTTGCCGGGTAGCGGACGTAGAGTGGGCTGCGGGTGCCGCCTTCGTAGACGCTTCCCTTTCTGCCGCGCAGGCCGGCGTTGAACCGGTCGGTCTGGGGGCCGTTGTCACACATGAACATGACGATGGTGTCGTTGTCCAGATAAGGAAGCAGCCGACCGATGTTGTCGTCGAGGTTCGCAACCATGCCGTAGATGGCCTGGTTCTCTGGAGTCAGCCCATGATTTGCGAAGCGGTTGAAATACTCATCAGGAACCTGGTATGGGGCGTGGGGCGTGTTGAAGGCGAGGTAGAGAAAGTAGGGGTCTCGGTGGGATTTCGTTACGAATTTGATGGCTTCATCGGTGAGCGAGTCTGCTATGTAGCCCTTCAGCTTGTCGGGTTTGCCGTTGCGCTCGACTGGGGAATCGAAGTACCAATTCCAGTGGCCGGTGCGGAAGCCGGTGAACTCGTCGAAGCCGCGAGCGTGGGCGACGTAAGGGTAGTTTTCACCCAAATGCCACTTGCCGATTAGTGAGGTTCGATAGCCAGCGGACTTGAGGCAATCGGCCAAGGTGATCTCCGAGCGGCGCATGGTTTCGCGGCCTTTGGTAACTCCGTGGACACCGGTGCGTAGAGGGTAGCGACCGGTCATGAGAGCTGCTCGGGTTGGGGCGCAGACGGGTGAGACTGAGAAGCGGGTGAATTCAACGCTCTCGCCGGCGAGACGGTCGAGGTTCGGGGTTTTCAGAATCGGGTTGCGGCGCAGGCTGAAGTCGCCGTAACCCTGGTCGTCGGTCAGAATGATGACGATGTTGGGGCGGCGCTTAGCGAAGGCAAAGGAGGAGATGAGTTGGCGGCGGGTCCACATGGCTAGCGAAGAGCCAGTATAGTGCCTTGGTCGAGAGCTGCAAAGACTTTTCCTGAGGGAGTTGCACCGAGGGTGATCTTTTGAGCGATCGCCCGGTAGTCAACTGGGATGTCGGTCCAAGTCTGGAGGTCTTTGGAATGCTTGATGCGGACCTTGGTGGGCACGGGGAGAGGACCGAGGCGTTCTGTGCAGGCGAGGTACGCACCGTCGCCGGGAATGTACAAGATGTCCTGGAACTCTACTTCCTTGAGTCGGAGAATCAATCCCGGTTTCTTGTTGAATTTCGGATAGAAAGCGTAGAGTTCGCCTCCGTATTCAAAACTTTTGTTGAACTTGATCAAGGTGAGGCCTGTTCCATCGCTACCAATTACGCTGCGGTGGACGGTTCCGAAGCCGGAGACTTCCTGCTTGCGCCAGGTTGCGCCACCATCCATGGTCTCTAGCGAAACCATCATATGCGGCTTGTCGGATCGAAATGCGGCGAGTTCTGGTTCCATCCAATCGGGAAGATCAACTGCACGGCGTCTGCTGCGAACGGGGGTCTGGGAGGAGCCTGAGGCGAGGCCAATCTTCCCATTCCAGAATTTAACCCAGTTGTAGGTGAAGTTTTCGGCTGATCCGGCGACCTGGGCGGCTTCAGGAACATGGCGCCAGGTTTTGCCTCCGTCGTCGGTGCGCATGAATGTTTTCTTGATGCCGACGAGATAGCCGGTTTGGTTGTTGAGGAAGTGGACGCGAAGAGCAGCATCCTGCTTTGAAAGCTTTTTCCAGTCACGGCCACTTTCGGCGCTGAACCAAACTTCGCCTTTTTCGCTGACACACCAAAGTGACGAGTCGTCGAGGGCAAAGAGAGAGCGCGGCAGGAAACGGAGTTCGGATTGTTGCCAAGTCAGGCCTCCATCCAAGGAGGAGAGCAAAGTGCCTTTGCCTCGACCCTCGGCAACAATGCCACCCACGGCCCACATACGTTTGTCGGAGCCGACCGCAAAATCGATCAAGACCATCCGGGAATCGGGCTTGAGGTAGAAGAAGCTGCGTACAAACTTTTGGTTTTGAGCGAGAGCCAGTGTGGGTAAGGTGGCGAGCAGTGTACGTCTGGTGATCATGGGAGTTAAGCCAGTGCGGAAACCAGAGTGCCGATATCCTCTTGCGGAGACTTGGCTTCGAGACGCGCGAGGGTGAGGAGAACGCCGACTTGTTCGCCGACTGTTGTGAGTGTCTCCATCTCTTCTCCAGAGAAAATATGCGGCTTGCGGACCTGGACGTTGATGACTCCTACTACTTTATGGCGGGCGATGATCGGGGCGGAGAGGAAGGCCTCGTATTGGTCTTCAGGGAGTTCAGCAAAGTTCTTAAAGCGTGGGTCGAGATAGGCTTCTTTGCTGATCGCGACCAGGCGGCGCTCGCGGGCTACCCAGCCGGTGAGGCCTTCATCCATACGCAGGCGAAGCGAGCCGAGAGTGCCCGGGGATGGATTGTTGGACGAGCAGAGCAGCAAATCTCCTTTGTCGAGGAGATAGAGCAGGCAGGAATCGCCGTGCATGAATTCGAGGACGAGAGCGTTGATGGAGGCAAGAATCTGTTTGAGGCTGAGTTCTTTCGCCATGAGACGGCTGACCTTCTGGAAGAGGCGCAATTGTTGTTGGGCGCGGTCTAACTGCGACTCGAGCTCTTTTACCTTGGACACAGCTTCATTATTGCAGGTCAATTCGGATAGAATCGCGGCATGATTCGCTACTTGGTTTTTGGATTGATGACGTTGTCGCTGAGCGCTCAGTTTCGCATGCAGGAGATTGGCACCGGGCTTGGTGTCGTTTATGCGATTCGGCTTGCGGATGTTAACGGTGACGGCAAGCAAGATGTAGTCGCCATCACTGGCGGGAAGGTGATCTGGTATCAGAATCCGAGTTGGGAAGCGCATGTGATCAGCGAGAAGATTGCTGCGATGGATCATGTGTCAATAGCTGGGCATGACATCAATGGGGACGGGTTGCTGGACTTTGCGCTGGCAGCCGAGTGGCAGCCACGGGAGCGGGCCGTAAAGGGGTCGATGCATTGGCTGGAACAGTTGCCGGGTGGCAAGTGGAAGCTACATGACATTGCCAAAGTGCCTGGTGCGCACCGGATCAGATGGGGTGACGTTACGGGTGACGGTAAGAAAGATCTTGTGGTTATGCCACTGGAGGGGAAGGCGCTGGTGTATCAGTTGCCGGACTGGAAGGTTGAGGTGGCAGCGGAGAATCTGGAGTTGGCACACAACCTGTTTCTTGACGACATGAATGATGACGGGGTACTCGATATTATGATGGCTTCGAAACGTGGAGTTGAGACGCTAACCCGCTTGCAGGATGGCAGTTGGAAGCGTGTGTTGACTGGTGAGGGGCAGCCCGGGGAGATTGTGGTGGGCCGGGTGAATCGGTACCGGGTGGCAGCCACGATGGAGGCTTTTCACGGAGACACATTGACCATTTATGAGGAGCCGACACCGAAGTTGACCCCCCAGGGAGCGCCGCCTCCGGCGAAGTGGCATACAGAATTGGGTTCGATTTGGCCAAAAGCGCTGAGGGACACAAATGTTTATGGAGGGCATGCCCTCGGGTGGGCCGATTTTGATGGCGACGGGAGCGATGAGCTGGCCTTTGGGTTTCGAGGCAAGGATACTGGACTGGCCATTCTGAAGCGGAATCCGGCTGGCAAGTGGGAGCGGATTGTGCGTGTGGATGAAGCGGGAATGTCGCCGGAGGACTTGGTGATTGGGGACCTCGATGGTGACGGGAAGCCGGAACTGATTGCCTGCGGGCGGGCAACTCAGAATGTCCGCATTTACTGGAATGAATGGAAGCCGAAGTGGGTTCGTCATGTGGTGGCGACTGGTGAGCCGGCCTATACGGCTGTTGGCATCAAGCTGAATGGCGGCGGGCGCGGGATCGTTACGAACATGAAGGATCAGACCCTGCTCTATGGAAGTGGGCAAGTGCTACATCAGGGTGTATCGATTATCCATTCTGCCGTAATCGATGTGGACGGAGATGGGGATGAGGATTTTGTGGGGGCACGTTATTCGCCGGGATTGCTGTATTGGCTGGAGCAGCCTAAGAATCCGCTCATCGAGCCCTGGAAGTATCATAATATTGATGCGGTAATTGATGGGATTCATGGGCTTTATGCGTTTGATGTCGACAAGGATGGCAAGTTGGACCTGATCGCAAATAGTGCTCAAGCAACGGGTAAATTTGCGAGTTCGCTGGTGTGGCTTAAAGCTCTCGATAAAGGTAAGAAGTGGCAGCGGAATGTGTTTGCGGCGGGGGATGCACCCGGGCTGAGTCACTATCATGGAGTTGGAGATTTAAATGGTGATGGGTTGCCGGACATTGCTAGCGCGGCAAAGGTTGGTAAGGATGGGCAGTGGTTTGCCTGGTGGGAACAGCCCAAGGGGCCAGGGCCATGGAAGAAACACGTTCTCGCAACAGGTGAGGACGGTGCGACTAACCCATTAATTTTCGATATGAATGGCGACGGGAAGATGGATGTGATTGCTTCTCGTGGGCACGGAGTTGGCTTTGTTTGGTTTGAGGGCCCCGACTTTACCAAATGGTAAAGTCGGGGCCCTCAAACCAAACAAAGCCAACTCCG
>CAZZGS010000211.1:0-1394 GCA_964653845.1 uncultured Bryobacter sp. | reverse complement strand
ACTTTACCAAACATGAGATTGATGCATCGGTTTACGGGCCTCATTCGCTGGCTGTGGCCGATATTGATGGGGACGGGGATTTGGACTTTGTGAGTTGCGGCAAAGATTCGATGGTGGTGGTTTGGTTTGAGAATGACGGCCGGGGCAAGTTCACAAAGCACTTTATATACGAGGATCAGGCAGCTTACGATATCCGGCTGGTAGATCTTGATGGTGATGGGGACCTGGATGTTCTGGTGGCAGGACAGACTTCAAGGAATGTTGTCTGGTATGAGAACCGTCTGAAGTAGCCGAGAGTGGGCCGGTTTTTGGGCCGGCCCACTCTCGGGGAAGTCTCGGTTATCGTGCAAAATATTCAATTTTCAAAGAACTGTGGAGAGGTGTCTCCGGGATTGAAGTTAACAGTTGGGGTGAATCGCTTCAGCAGGAATTTGATCGAAAGTGTTGGAGGGATTGGAGATATAAATCTTGCTGCGCTGTGAATGATAAAGTTCTCATCAGCCAGACGGGCTAGCGGAACAGGGTTGGTTCGAGCAAAATTCAGCATTGTGCTTTGTGATTTACGCCGGAGTTTATTGCATCCTTATGTCGGGATCTGCGACGGTAGCTGAACTGTCCCAGCCTAAAATTTGAAAAATCTGACGATTCTCGGAATTCCGATCAGGCGTACTTAAGTTAATGAACAAAAAGATAGATAATACGATTTTGGGAGTTTGGATTTAGGAGTCTTTTGCGAGTCGAAACCTGCAATCGCGTCGCCGTAGACTTGATTTGATTGAGGGCAAGAGGGGAAGTAGAAAAGTCGAGCGAATGCTCTGATGCTCGACCAGAGAGAGGTGCTTAGGTGGTTGCAGGACTCCGTGCTTGTTAACAGCGTCGAATTGTTTGGACATAACTTCGATATTGTAGCTGTACAGGCTGTAGGACCTCGTCTGTGCGGTTTATTGGATTTCGCACGATCCGGGTGTGGTGACTTGTCCCAGCCTGAAATTCGGAAAATGTGGCGAAAATTGGAATTTTCAGTGATGTAACTTAAGTTGTTGTGCAGCAAAGAGATAGTGCGATTTGCCCCATTCGGCATGGGTAGGAATTCTTTGCCGATAACTTGCATAAACGGCGCCGAAGGCTTGATTTTATTGGGGATTTTGCCAGGTACACGCCAGGCTTTCCCAGTCACCTCCGGGCAGAGCGTGGTGAGGGTGAAGTGGAGAGTTTCACGTTTCTGGGGTTCTCGCATTATTGCGGGGTCAGCAGTCGTGGATACTTCGCGGTCTGGCGGCGGACGGCGCGGAAGAAGCTGGAGGCGAAACTGCAAGAAGTGAAGCAGACGCTGAAGGCGCGGATGCACGAACCGTTGCGAGTGGTCGGGGAGTGGCTCGGTCGAGTACTTCGCG
>CAZZGS010000210.1:0-7591 GCA_964653845.1 uncultured Bryobacter sp. | reverse complement strand
GGCTCATTCACCAAAGCGCGAGCGAAATTCTGGGCTTCACCAATCACTGCACCATTCCGCAGTGCCTCAGCCAGCTCCGTCGAACCGCCCTCAGCCAACAACAAAAAGCTCTCTAAATGTTTCGAGTCTTTCTTGCTCTTGTGTTCGTCAGGCTCAAAGTCTCCAGCCACAGCACCCTCAGCCAAAGCCTGCACCAGTTCCGCCTTCTGAAGCGACGCGTCCACTACCATCGCCAAGCTCATCATCGACTTCGCCTTGAGCGTCCGCACCACCGAGCCGCCCACCTTGCGAGCCATAGCCGCATCGAGCTTCTCACTCTTCCCAATACCCACCAGTACAGCCCGCTTGGCAGTCAAACCAACAGGCTGATGCAGCACAGCGATCTCAAAGGCCTTACCGGTAAACTCACCACTGGCATACAAATCCGCAGCCCACTGCGCAACTGCCGTATTGTCAATCGAAGGTGCAACGCCTTCTCCAGCCGCAAAAACTACCGCATCGGCGGCAACTGTCTTGAATCCCTGATATTGAATACTAGTTTTCATTGATACCTTCTCGCCTTCATGGCAACTCTTGCTTCCGCTTCCTGCTCCCGCGTTTTCAGCGTTTCCCGCTTGTCGTGCAGTTTTTTACCCTTCGTCAGCCCAAGCTCACACTTGATTCGCCCTTCCTTGAGATACATCTTCAAGGGAACCAGCGACAAGCCCTTCTCCCGCGTCTTTGCAAAAAGCTTCAGGATCTCCCGTTTGTGCATCAGCAACTTGCGGGCATGGACGGGCTTGTGATTTTCGATGTTCCCGTGGCTGTACTCACTGATGTGCACGTTTTCAAGAAACGCCTCACCATTCCGGATTTCCGCCCAACCATCCTTCAGTTGTACTTTGCCGTTCTTGGCAGCCTTAACTTCGGTCCCGGTCAAAACAAGACCGGCCTCGATTGTTTCGAGCACAAAGTACTCATGCCGCGCCTGGCGGTTGTCCGCAATCGTTTTATTTCCTTCGTTTTCCCGCTTCATTGCACGATCCAGAGACCCAATGCGTCAATTAATATAGGTGCTTGACCAATTGGTGCCCAAAGTCCAAAGTTTACCACGAGAAATCGAATAAGATGCCTTTTTACAAAGGTTTAGCCAGATTAAACAGCTTCGCCCTTGCCTTTATTTTATGTTTCCAGACCATCGTTGTTCCCCAACCTGTCGAAGCCAAAAACCGCAAAAGCGAAAAATTATTGAAAGACGCTCAGCTCGCCGAAGCCAAAGGTGACTTCGATAAAGCGCTCGAATTGTACGAACAGGCTCTCGGAATCGACCCTCGCGACACTGCCTACAAACTCGGCCTCGACCGGGTCCGCTTTCAGGCCGCCCAAAAGCTCGTCGACCGTGGTGAAAAACTCCGCGCCGACGGCAAACTCGAAGAAGCCCTCAACCTCTTCCAGCGCGCCTTTGCCCTCGACCCCGCCAGCGCCATCGCCGAACAGCGCATGCGCCAGACCTTCGAGATGATCCGCAAAGAAAAGAAGGATGGCCCCACGCAGCCCGAAGACCGTGGCATGACTGCCGCAGACAAGGTAAAACGGCAGAACGAGCAGAAGCTCGAAACCATGATGGACGCCCCCGTCCTAAAGCCCATCAAGCGAGAAATCGTCAACCTCAAGATGAACAACCAGCCGGTCAAGATCCTCTTTGAGACCCTCTCGAAGATGGCCGGGATCAACGTCATGTTCGATCCGGATTTTGTCAGCCAGAACTCAGGCAAGAATTACCCCGTAGACTTCCAGAACACCACTCTCGAAGAAGCTCTCGACTACTTATCGATCCTCACCAAAGCCTACTGGAAGCCCATCTCCACCAACGCCATTTACGTTACCCTCGACAATCCACAAAAGCGCCGCGACTACGAAGACTACATCGTCAAGGTCTTCTACCTCCAGCACGCACTTGAGCCGCAGGAACTTCAGGAAATCGCCAACGCCATCCGTGTCGTCGGTGAATGCCGCAAAGTTGTCCCCTACGTAGCGCAAATGGCAATCATGGTCCGCTGCACCTCAGACCAGGTTTCGCTAGTCCAGAAGATCCTCAACGACATGGATAAGCCTCGCGCTGAAATCATGCTCGATGTCTACATCCTCGAAGCCAACCGCACCAGGACCCGCTCTCTCGCCGCCACAATCGCCAACGGTGCCAAGGGCGGCCTGAATCAGGCCATAACTTACCGCCCGGGTTCTTCAACGACCAGCACCACCGACACAACCTCCACCAGTTCAGGAGGAATCTCTTTATCCAAGCTGAGTAGTCTCTCGACCAACGACTTCTCGGTCAACCTGCCAGGCGCCTTCCTCCAGGCTCTCCTCGACGACCGTACAACTCGCGTCGTCCAGAATCCGCAAGTCCGCACCGTCGACAACAAAAAAGCCACCCTCCGCATCGTCGACCGTTACCCCTACGCAACCGGCAGCTTCAACGTCGGCACCGGCGTCGGCGGCGGCAACCCTATCGCCTCCACGCAGTTCCAGTTCGCCGAAGTTGGCGTCAACATCGACATCACCCCCAAGATTCACGGCAACGACGAGATCTCCCTGCGGGTAGAAGTTGAAGTCTCTAACATCCGCGATCAGGTCGACATCGGCGGCGTCCGTCAGCCCGTCATCGGCCAACGAATAATAGGCGAAGACATCCGCATCCGCGAAGGGGAAATCAACGTCATGGGCGGCCTCAAATCCAACAGCCGATCAAGGAACCTCAGCGGCCTGCCCTGGCTGGTCACTCTACCGGGTCTTGGCTGGCTCTTCGGCACCGATGGCGACGACCGCAGCGACAGCGAACTCCTCGTCGTCCTTGTACCTCATCTCGTCAGAGCCCCAGAACTAACAGATCTCAACCTCCGCGGCATCAGCACTGGTACCGACCAGCAGGTGCGAGTCAGCTTCCAGGCCAGAGAAGAGAAGCCAACTCCGCCACCAGCTGTGGTCCCAATCACGCCACCCCTCAAGCTCCCGATCCCGATTACTCAGGTCACTCAGCCGCAGTCCCGCAACCGGCTTATCCTCACTCCGCCCTCAGGCCAAACATTCCTGAGTGCCCCAATCGAGGTCAGCCTCAACGTCGAAGCAGCCGAAGATCTGGTCAAGGCTCCACTGCGAGTAGATTACGACCGTCAACTGCTCAAACTAATCAGCGTCTCTTCAGGTGGCATGTTCTCCCCCGACGGCAAGAAAGAAAGTCTCCTGATCGACCTCGGCAAGGGTGAAATCGACCTTTCTCTAGCCGCAGACACACCTGGCGTAAACGGCTCCGGCTCCCTCCTCAAGCTGACCTTCATCGGTCTGGCCAAAGGCGACGCCGGCATCCGCATCGCCGATGCTAAACTCGCCAACTCAAAGAACGAAAGCCTCAACGGCCAACCCTTACCCGAACTGACAGTCAAGATCCAATAAAATGTTTCATATCTCCGATCGCCGCCGCCAATCCCAACGAGGCCTCACCCTCGTCGAACTGGTCGTCGCCTTCACGATCTTGATCACCCTCAGTGCCATGGCCCTCCCGATGGCTCGCTACAAAGTGCGTCGCGAAAAAGAACGAGATTTCCGCTACGCTTTGCGCGAGATCCGCACTGCGATCGACAAGTACAAAGACATGGCCGAACAGCAACAACTCGGCCAAACCAAACTAGGCAGCGAAAACTACCCCGAAACTCTCGAAATCCTCGTCGAAGGCGTCAAAGTCCCCGGCCCCCAGGACAAGAAGATCCGTTTCCTCCGCCGTCTCCCGAGAGACCCCTTCACCGGAGGCACAGACTGGGGCAAGCGAAGTGTCCAGGACGACCCAAAGAGTCAAAGCTGGGGCGGCCAGAACGTATTCGACGTCTTTTCAAAAACCATGGAGAAAGCACCCGATGGCACCCTCTACTCTGAGTGGGAATAAATTCCGTCGCGGCTTCACGATAGTCGAAATGATCATCGTAATGACGATCATTTCGATCATCCTCTCGCTCGCTATCCCCGTCTACCAGAAGTCCCTCGTCCGAGCTCGCGAAAGCGTCCTGAAGAACAACCTCTTCACCATGCGCACCGTCATCGACGAGTACACCTACGATAAACAAAAGGCCCCTAAAGACCTGCGCGATCTCGTCGACGCCGGCTACCTCCGCTCGATCCCGGTAGACCCCATGACCGGTCGCCCTGACACCTGGCGCACCGTCCAGGAAGATTCCCTTGCCAGCGTAAATCAGACCGAACCCGGCATCTACGATGTGAAGTCTGGCTCAGACCAGAAGAGTCTCGAAGGCACTCCTTACGCCGAGTGGTAGCCTATAAGTTTCAACCAAACTTATGTCTATTCCTCAATCCGACATTGGCCTGATTGGCCTCGCCGTCATGGGCCAGAATCTGGCTTTGAACATCGCTGACCACGGCTTTCGCATCTCGGTCTACAACCGCACCACTGCCACCATGGAAAAGTTCGTAGCCGAGAATCCAGACACCCCAGGTGGTCTCGACGGTCAACCCACCCTTGAGGGCTTCGTCGCATCTCTCAAGCGTCCCCGCAAGATGATCCTCCTCGTCAAGGCCGGCACTGGCACCGACGCAGTCATCGATTCCCTCGTCCCGCACCTCGAAGAAGGCGACATCATCATCGACGGCGGCAATGCGCTCTGGACAGACACCATCCGCCGCGAAAAAATGCTCAAGGAAAAAGGCCTTCGCTTCATCGGCTCTGGCGTATCGGGCGGGGAGGAAGGCGCTCGTTTCGGCCCCTCTTTGATGCCCGGTGGCGACCCTTCTTCGTACGCCGAAATCCAGCCCATCTGGGAAGCAGTCGCCGCAAAAGTGGACGACCTCACCGGTAAACCGCTAGAAGGCGCCGCCCCCGGCAAGCCCATCGTCGGCGGTGTCCCTTGCACTACCTGGCTAGGCCCCAATGGCGCCGGCCACTACGTCAAAATGGTCCACAACGGAATCGAATACGGCGACATGCAGATGATCTGCGAAGCCTACGATCTAATGAAGAACCTCCTCGGCATGACTGCCCAGGAATGCGCATCTGTCTTCAAGCAATGGAATACCGGAGTTCTCGACAGCTTCCTCATCGAGATCACCGCCGACATCCTCGCTCAGGCTGACCCCATAACTGGCAAAGCCTTCGTCGACATCGTCCTCGACACTGCTGGCCAAAAGGGCACTGGCAAATGGACCAGCGCAAACGCGCTCGACATGGGCACCCCCGCTCCCACCGTCGCCGAAGCCGTCTTCGCCCGCTTCCTCAGCGCTGTTAAAGACGAACGTGTCAATGCCTCACAAACCCTCACCGGCCCCAGCCCCGCCTACACCGGCGACAAGCAGGCCATGATCGACGCCATCCACGACGCCCTCTATTGCTCCACGGTCTGCGCCTACGCCCAGGGCTTCCAACTCATGCGCGCCGCTCAGGTCGAATACAAATGGGACCTCCCCTTTGCCGACATCGCCCGTATCTTCCGTGGCGGCTGCATCATCCGTGCCCGCTTCCTTCAGAAGATCACCGAAGCCTATCTCCGCAATGCAAGCCTCGTCAATCTCCTCCTCGATCCCTTCTTCAAGAGCGAAATAGACCGCTGCCAGACCAACTGGCGCAAAGCTGTTGCCGCCGCCGCCACCAACGGCATTCCGGCCCCCACTTTCTACTCCGCCCTGAGCTACTACGACGGCTACCGCAGCGCTACGCTTCCAGCCAACCTGCTCCAGGCACAGCGAGACTATTTCGGAGCTCACACCTACGAACGTACCGATTCTCCCCGTGGCAAGTTCTTCCATTTGGATTGGCCAGAGCCCTCTCGCCCTCAGCTTGAGGTTTAAAACTCAGGTTTTGTATGTATAGCGTTAGCCCTCAGGCTCCGCCATACTAAGGTTTAACTCCGTGACCATTATTCAGTGGAATACGATTCAGCCAATAATTGCCGAGGCTCTGACGCTCCCGCACAGAGCCCGCGGCCTATTTCTCGATGAACAACTCGAGCTCGACAAGGATCTCCACACCTACGCTCACCGCATTCTTCGTCAGATAGATCGTCCCGGCGAGAACGAAGAAGTTCCTGAGTTGGTTTCGGGTTGGCGAATCCTCCTCCCTCTAGGCTCAGACGGCCTCGGCATGGACTATCTTGCCGAGCGCGCCGATGGCACCATGGAGCAACTGGTTAACTTCAAAGCCGCTCGTATCAGGCTCGAGGATGCTTCCCTCCAACAAATTTTCGTCCAGGAACTCCGTATCCTTACCATGCTCTACGACGCTAACATTGGGCGCGTACTCGATACAGGCTGGATCGCGGAAGGCTATCCTTTCGTTGTAAGTGAGTTTGAAGGCGGCCTTCCTGTTACAGAACTTTCTTTTAAATTGGATCTGCGGGAAAACCTTACGGTTTTCCTAAGGCTCCTTACTGCCGTGGGATATGCCCACCAGCGCAAGATCCTCCACGGAGATCTCAAGCCCTCCAACGTCTTGCTCACCAGAGAACGCAATCCTCGCCTTGTCGATTTTGGGCTGGCCCGAGCCTTCGCCAAGGGCGGCGACGCTATCGCCACTCAGACTCAGATTGATGCCGATAGCCTCTCTTATTTCTCCCCAGAGCAAATCCGCGGCAAAGAAGTTACCGAGGCCTCCGACGTTTACTCGCTTGGTGTCATTCTTTACGAGATGCTCGGTGGCCGTCCTCCCTACGGCAGTCCAAAAGATACGGTTATGGATCGCGGGCGCGCCATCTGTGAACAGATGGCTCCGAAGATCGACGGTGTGGATGAGGATGTAAACTACATCCTTTTAAAAGCCCTGGAAAAGAACATCGAAGCGCGATACCCATCGACGATTTCTTTCGGCCGCGATATCGAAGCCTACCTCGAAGGCCGAGGTATCAAACCCCGCAAAGAGGCCATGATGGAATTCATGGTCCGGTCCTTGAAACAGAACTGGATCTCAGCCGCCCTGGTAGTAGCTGTCTTCGGCGCAGCAGGCATCGCCGTCTTCCAACGCTCGAAATCAGTCGACAAGGCTTCGCAGATCCAGAACATCACCAGCAACCTTTTCTCCGGTGGCAAGGGCGCATCTGGCAGCAAGCCAGGCACGAGCGTTTCCACCATCCAAAGCGCCAGGATCTACCTCGATGACATGCTGGCCAAAAGCGCGGGAAAGCCAGAAGTAGTAGCCGAACTTGCCAAAGCTTATCTCCGTTTGGCTGAGGTAGAACTCAAGGGAAGCGGTCTCCTCCCGGGCGACCGTGGTGCCGCGATTCAGTCTGCCCGCAAGGCCTACGAACTCACTCTCCAACTTGCCAGCAGCGGCGGTGCTACTGACCTCGAACTGATCGAATATTCACGCTCAGCCAAACTGCTCGCTGAAATGCTCAATGGAGCTCGCGACTACAAGGAAGCAATCAAGGTCACTCAGGATTGGAAGAACAAACTCTCCGCCGCAAGTTCCCAGAACCCACAAGTCTTGAAAGCCCTGGCCGCAGCGGATTCCGCTCTCGGCGATCTCATGTTTGCCGCCGGCGATCAACAGGCCTCAATGCCTTTTGCCAAGAATGCCATGCGCCAGTTTGGCTCCATTTTTGAATCGGACAAAGGC
>CAZZGS010000209.1:0-7637 GCA_964653845.1 uncultured Bryobacter sp. | reverse complement strand
AGCTCAAACTCATCGCTACTACTTCCAGCTACAGCTCAGGCAACGCAGGCGGTGTCTTTGGCCCCAGCCTCTTTATAGGAGCCATGACCGGCGGGGTCATAGGTCAGGCGGCTCATCTCCTCTTACCCGACCTCACCGCAAGCGCGGGGGCCTACGCCCTCGTTGGGATGGGTGCCTGTTTTGCCGGCATCATCCGCACTCCAATGACCAGCGTCATCATGATTTTTGAAATCACACGCGACTACACGATCATCGTCCCGCTAATGATTGCAAACCTACTGAGCTACCTCGTATCGCGGCGCCTCCAGCCACTCCCGCTCTACGAAGCGCTTCTTGCCCAGACCGACATCCGCATGCCCTCGCCTTCGCACAGGCCCGAGCCACTCACAGTCGACAATGCCATGCGAAAATCTTCATTGGCGTCCTTACCTTCTAATTCAGAAGGCCAAAACCGCATCCACCCGGACGATTCCCTCGATATGGCCCTCCAGTTCATGGGCAAAACCGGCAATAGACATCTGCCAGTCTGGAGCCGCATGGGCAACCAAATCCTCGGATCCATTCATTACGACGATTGCATCGCCGCATATCTCTCTGCCCCTGCTCCAACAACTACGAAACAACCGGCTCACAAGAATTGGCTTCCCGTCCTCGCACTCAGCACTTTTGCGGCGCTTGTACTCATCGCAGGCCTGGTGGTCTGGCAGCGCTCAAATCGCCTTCATTCGGCCGAAGATGCATTCAAGGCCGGTCAATCACTTCTAGCTCAGGGTCGAACGGTCGAAGCCGTGCAGGATTTCCGGCTCGCCCTGGCATCCAATCCAGGAGACAATCGAACTCGGATCGCCCTCGGCATCGCCCTGATTGAATCGGGCAATTCGAGTGAAGCGGCTGCCTATCTGCAGCAGGCCCTCGAAATCGACCCCACTCATGGCCCAACCTTGGTCGGCCTGGCAAGGCTTTCCAAATCGGCTGGCGATCTCAAGCGCGCCCACGACTATATGCAAAAGGGACTTGCCGCAAAGTGGCTCCCACAAGAAGCCTCCAGCCGTGTCGACGCTCAACTCGAATACGCACTTCTGCTCTATCAGTCTGGCAAAGCATCCCAAGCCACAACAAGCCTCTTGTCGCTGATTGAGCAATCTGGTGATTTCCAGGCGGCCGGCGAAAAAGCAGCCGATACCATCCAACAGTTCGACTCCTCAACACGCGCCGAAGAAGCCTACACTCTCCTGGCCGAACGCTTTCCGGCAAACTCGGCCATCTGGACCAATCTGGCACGCTCAAGATTCTCAAATGGAAAAGAGCTCAACGCTCTGCAGGCCTATCGGGAAGCGGCTCGCCTGAGTCCTGATTCGGACGCCATCCGCTCTTCCCTCGCTTTGGTTGAGAAGGTCCTGAATCTCGACCCAGGCCGTCCGCGACTCTCGTTGAGAGAACGTGGCCGCCGCTGGAATGAAATTCTGGCGATCCTCATCCAAGAAACTTCTGCCTGCGGCGAATCTCCCGAACACCAGCTTGCAAAGCGATTGCTGAACACTAAAAGCCTGAGTCTTGAAGTCCTCGACCGGAAAGTGGCCGCCGTTCTTGAGCTATGGGATACAACTGCGGATGCCTGCAAACAGAACCCTGCCCTTAGCCGCATACTCTCCCGGCTTCGCTAAAAATCAGACGCAATGCTCTACATTTGGCGACGAGGCTAGCCGCATGAATGGAATGCTGTTCTATCCCTCCACTGCCGCTGTCTTACTCCCTGCTTCAGTCAACTCCAATCGCCAGCTCCGTCTATCCTGCGGATTCGGTACGCCCAATAGAATCGCCTCAGATTCCAGACGCCTCACAATCCCGCTCACCGTACTCGGATGCAGCTTTCTGTCCGATCAATCGAATCTCCAGATGCTGAGTCCAGTCACGCCCTTCATCGAGCACCCAAGCACGCGCATGAAGTCCAGTACCCCGTCTGAATTAGCCCTTGCTTCCAGCCTTCGCCTCACAATCCTCGGCATCTTTTCGAACTTGCTCCATCAATTAAAATCTCGTAACGTAGTTCTTGTAACATCTCATTTTTTCCGAAGGAGGCAATCTTATGGTCACTGTCATCATTCCTGCCCTGAATGAATCTGCCCGCATCAGCAATGTCATCGAGCTGGCAATTAACAGTCCTGGCGTAACGGAAGTCATCGTTGTCGACGACGGTTCCCTGGACGACACTCCACAAATCGCTACAACCGCAGGTGCCATAGTCATCACCAGTTCTCTCCTCGGCAAAGGTGCTTCGATGGAAGATGGCCTGAAGGCCGCCTCAAACCCGATAATCGTTTACTTGGACGGAGACCTCCAGGGGCTCAACCCAGACCTGATTCAGCTGCTGGTGCAGCCCATCCTCAATAACGAGGCAGACTTCTCAAAAGCCTGCTTCAGCCGCGCCGCAGGACGCGTCACAATGCTGACTGCCCGGCCTCTTCTGCAGCTATTCTTTCCAGAACTCGCGCACTTCGTCCAACCGCTCGGAGGCATCATCGCCGCCCGCGCCTCCCTGCTCCAAAACTTGAGATTCGAAACCGACTACGGCGTTGACCTTGGCCTTCTAATCGATGCCCATATGCTCAACGCCCGAATCGTCGAGGTCGACATCGGCCATCTCGAACACGACAGCCAATCACTCGAAGCTCTCGGCGAAATGTCAAAACAAGTAGTCCGTGCCCTGCTTAATCGAGCCGATCGTCACGACCGCCTGTCCGTCGAACAAATCCGCGAAGTCGAGGAAGTCGAACGTCATGCCCGCGCTGAATTCAGCCTTGCCACAAAATCTCTGGGCCGCGTACGCCGCCTCGCCATCTTCGATATGGATGGCACCCTGCTAAAGGGGCGCTTCATCGTAGAGTTGGCCCGCCGCTGTGGCCTGGAATCTCAGCTAGCCCAATGGCTTGACAATCATTCTGTCGGCACAGAGGAGCGTAGCGCCAACATTGTCAGCATCTTTGAAGGTATACCCAAGCAGGTCTTTGAAGAGGTCGCTCGTGAGATCGAACTCATGCCTTCGGCCGCAGAAACTGTGGTCCGCTTGCGCAAACTCGGCTTCACCGTAGGCATCGTCACCGACAGCTACCGCATAGCCGCCGAAATCGTCCGCCGCCGCGTCTTCGCCGATTTCAGCGTCGCAAACCTGATTCGCTTCCGCGCCGGCAAAGCTTCCGGTGAATACACGGTCTCGCCGCTGCTCCAGCATCCCAATGGTTGCCAGATACACACTCTGTGTAAACAGAATGTGGTTCTCCACCTGGCCGAACGCTTCGAAATCGAAGACAACCAGATCCTGGTTGTAGGGGATGGACTCAATGACACTTGTATGTTGTCGAAGGCTGGCCTCTCCATCGCATTTGAGCCAAAAAGCGATCAGGTCCGGGCTTCGGCAAATCATACCGTGATTCACGATTTGTCGAATATCTTTGCCTGGGTGCGTGCCAAGGGTTGGGCGGACTCCGCAGCCGTGGCAACTCACTGATATGGCCCAAACTTACCTGTCTCAGGCACTTCGCATCAGTGAGGACTCAAAGCCGCCCCTTTACCGGCAGATTTACGATTCGGCCGAGATCGCTTCGGCCAACTATATCTTCGACTTGATTCTCTCTGCCGGTATCGCCACAATTGGTCTCGTTCTCAACAGCCCAGCCGTAGTGATCGGAGCCATGCTCATCTCTCCGCTGATGGGCCCGATCATGGCCTCTGGCCTCTCTTTTGCCTCTTCCGACATCTACCTCGGCGTCAAAGCTTTCCTCAACTTGCTCGGCAGTGTGGTCGCGGCGATTTCACTTTCGGCTTTGCTCGTTTGGCTCCTTCCTTTCCAGTCTGCAACTTCAGAACTTCTCGCAAGAACGCGACCAAACCTGCTGGATCTCGGCGTGGCGATCGCCTCGGGTCTGGCCGGTTCCATCATCATGGCGAGATCCCTCAATGGCACAGGTGCCGGAGCGCTGCCTGGCGTGGCTATCGCCGTCGCGCTGATGCCTCCACTCTGTACCGTTGGCTTTGGCGTAGGAAGTGGCTGGAATTGGCAAATCATCTCCGGTGCCAGCCTCCTCTTCTTAACCAACCTCGTGGCAATCTCTTCCAGCGCATTTCTTGTCTTTTATCTTGTCGATATGGGTTCGGCGCAAACCTACGATTCCATCCCGGAATCGGAACGTCGTTATGTCACCGGCGCAGCGATCCATCGCTTCCTCCATTCAAACTTCATGGCAACAGTCCTTGGCGACGTCGGGCACCTCCGCTGGCGAATCCTGATGGTAGTGATCACCATCGGCGTATTGTTCGTACCGTTGCGCGCTTCGCTGCTTCAACTCAGGGACGAAACGGTCTGCCGGTCTGCAGCAAGAGAAGCTCTCAAGTCACTTGTGTCCAGCGACCACATTCTCAGCCAGCAACTCGAAATGTTTCCAGACCATCTGGTCCAACGAATCGTGACTACGACATTTATAGATCGGCAAAAGATCTCGTCTGCCGAGGGCGAATTGACCCGCCGGACGGGAAAACGCGCTTCAATCGCTGTCCGGCAAGTAGCCAATGAAGACGAAATCATTAGCCTCCGCCAGTACTTCCAGCAAAACCTCCAGGTTCCGGATGTCCGTCCCGTGCAGCCCAACCTCGAATCGCTGGGCCAGTCGATCTGGCCCATTCTCGAAGAGCCGCTGAATGCCATCTGGCCTTCTACCACGGCCCAGCGCATCGATCATGAACTTGGATTCACAAAGGATTCTACTTTCGTCCGCATTTCCTACAATTCGCCTCTCGCTCTCGATACAGCCACACTGGAAACCATACGCAACTCCCTCCGAGCAGCCCTAAAACAAGAGACCCTGAATGTCATCCTCGACTGGCGCGGGCCGGCCAAGAAAATCCGAGCAGCATCCGTGAAACAATAACAGTCCATGTCGCCCTCCACGCCCAAAACTGCGCTCTCCCCGTCCAGCGCACAACCCGCTATGCAGTGGGGCCTCCTCACCCTCCTCATCATCGCCGTCTTCGTCAACTACATTGACCGCGGCAACCTCAGCGTCTCCGCTGCCAAAATCAGCGACGAACTCAATATCACCCCCGCCATGATGGGCCAACTCTCTTCTGCCTTCTTCTGGACCTACGCCCTCTGCCAGGTCCCAGCCGGCTGGCTCATCCAGCGTTACGATGTCCACCGCGTCTTCGCCATCGGCTACGTCATCTGGTCCCTCGCCACTGCCTTCACCGGCCTAGCTACCACCTTCACCACCCTCTTCGCCTTCCGCCTCCTCCTTGGCATCGGCGAATCCGTCGCCTACCCGGCCTTCTCCAAAATCATCGCCAAAGACTTCCCCGAAAACCAGCGCGGCAAAGCCAACGGCTTCATCGATGCCGGCTCCAAACTCGGACCGGCTCTCGGCACCCTCATCGGCGGCCTAATCGTCGCTCAATACGGCTGGCGCCCTCTCTTCATGATCCTCGGTTTCGGCGCTCTTGCCTGGCTTCCCTTCTGGCTGCGCTCCGCCCCCAAGCCCCACTCCATCAGCAACCCCAAGCCTCTGCCTCTCAAAGAACCCTCCGCCCTCCAACTCCTCTCCACCCGTGCCGTCTGGGGCACCTTCATCGGCCTCTTCTGCTTAAACTATGGCTGGTACTTCATGGTCACCTGGTATCCCTTCTACCTCGTCAAGCAGCGCGGCTTCACCACAGAGAAAATGGCCGTCCTCGGCTCCCTCCCCTTTGTCATGATCGCGATCTCCGCCACCATCGGCGGCTGGCTCTCAGACCACCTCATCTCCAAAGGCTACACGCCAACCCGCATCCGCAAATCCTTTATCGTCACTGGTTTGCTCAGCGGCACCGTCATCTACCCCGCCGGCATCGCCACCAATGACGATGTCTCAATGGGCCTCTTCCTCTTCACCTGCTTCGCCTTCGGCCTGGCATCCTCCAACCACTGGGCCTGCACCCAAACCATGGCCGGCCCAAGCGCCGCCAGCAAATGGACCGGCTTCCAGAACGGCTTCGGCAACTTCGCCGGTGTAGCCGCAGGTTGGGTCACAGGCAACATCGTCGACACTACCAAAAGCTTCGACGGTGCTTTCCTCGCCGTAGCCGGCATGTTGATCCTGGGTGCCTTCTCCTACGCCTTCATCATTCCCGAACTCAAGCAAATCGATTGGGAAGCTAAAGCTTGATCACAGCTCTCCTCCTGACAGTCATAGCTGCAGAATTCCAATACGTACAAGCCATCGAGTGCGCGGAATTCAAAGCCTGCATGGACCAGCTCCCCAAAGGCAAAGTTGTCGCCACAACCGTCTTCCTCGCCAAAATCGAAGAATACGCCGCGATGAACAAGGTCTACGAATCCTATTTCCCGGACCTCAAACCCGCCCGCAACACAGTAGAAGTACGCCTCCCCAAAGGCATCCGCATGGCCATCAACGCCACTCTCTACACGGGCCCTGCCGAGCCCAAAGGCCTCACCCCGCCCAACACCACCAACATCGTCCCCATCACCCCCGGCATCCTCACCCCAGACCGTCTCTTCATCGCTGGCATCCTCGGTCGCGATTCGAACTCTGGCCAAATCCCCGAAGCCCCACAAGCGCAAATCGAAATGTGCCTCAACCGCCTCACCCGAGTCCTCGCCACAGCCAACCTCACCCCATCGAGCCTGCTACAGGCCACTCTCTACCACTCCTCCGCAATCCCCCTTAACCTCATAGAAAAAAGCCTGAGAGACTACTTCGGCCACCAGCCGACCATCGCCATCACCATCCTCGAAGTCACTGCCCTTGCCCTCGGCGCGAACATCGGGCTCAACGGTGTTGCACTCTTTCTACACACACCTGTGTAAAAAAGAAACAACCGCTCTAGTCGAGCTTCTTTTCTTTAGGCGAGCCCGAAAGCATTGCAAAGAAAAGACCTACGATAATCAACCCACAAATAAAAGCAACGATTGTCATATCAGCCTCCGGCTAGATAGGCGTCATATCGGCACGTAAAGGGCCAAACTGAGGCAAACTTGCAAAAAAGTATGTTACGGTTCGCTTATGAACGTGGATTTGGCCTTTGGCAAGGCTGGCTTAGCCGTAACCCTCCCCGATGGTTTTGAGTACCGTCTTCTCGAAGCGAAATCAGCTTCTCCCCTCCCGGACGAAACAGCGGCCCTCGAACACGCTATCCTCTACCCAATAGGAACTCCCTCCCTCGCAGATCTGGCCCATGGTAAAAAGACCGCCGCCATCTCCGTTTGCGACATCACCCGTCCGGTCCCCAACAGCCGCACCCTCCCGGTGATCCTCAAAACCCTGCATGCCGCCGGCATCCCCGTCGACGGCATCACCCTCTGTATCGCAACAGGCCTCCACCGCATCGCGACTCCAGCCGAACTCGACGAAATATTAAGCCCTGAAATCGCGGCCAAATACCGCATCTTCAACCACGATGCCAAGATCTTCTCAGACCATCGCTACCTCGGCGAAACCAGATCCGGTATCCCCGTCCATGTCGCCGAAGTATTCGTCTCGGCCGACCTCCGCATCACCCTCGGCTTCATCGAGCCCCACCTGATGCTCGGCTATTCTGGCGGCCGCAAACTGATCGCTCCCGGCCTCGCCGCTCAGGAAACGATCAAGGTC
>CAZZGS010000208.1:6083-7667 GCA_964653845.1 uncultured Bryobacter sp. | reverse complement strand
GGTCCACGACGTCGCAGAGGATGTCAGGGAGTTCTAGGCCAGTGAACGTGCGAAGCTCGGCTGACTCAGCCCCTTCACTGGCCTCGGTCTCAAGCTTTGAAAGTAAACCGCGAATCTGATCAATCGTCTCATTCATGAGAAGAGGTTAGCAGGCCGATAAAGTCTGCACCCCTGCCATCAGCAGCCATGGCGTCGTTCCCTGTGGTGGAGGCGCGGGCATATGGTCGTGCAAGTCAGTCGGGAGTAAGAATCAGCCATAAGGCTATGGCGTAAACGTAGTGCTCAATAGCATCGGGCGTGGCCCGCCACTTCCTAAAGCTGAAAGTCGATCAGCCAGTCACTATCGCTTCCCATGAAGAAGCGGGCTGACTTTCCCGCCAACTTGTCAGTGCCATCCAAGCCTAGCCCCACTACCATCGGATACCATCCACCGCCATCCAGGATTTTGACTGGCTGCTGCCACGATTCAGGCATCGATAAGTCTCCACCGAAGCTAATGTAGATTCCTTCCTGAGGCCAATCAGTAGAACAGCAGGTGCGGTTCATCACCATCACGTATTTCCCAAGGTATGTATTCCAGTGAATGCTGGGGCCCCAAAATGCGTCGGCGCTGTCCGAAGCCCAACTTGTTGAGGCAGCAAAGATCGGGGTTTCGTAGCCACTGAGGCCGGGCTCTTCCCAGGCTCCGGCATAGTATTTGAACACTTGCCCCACAGGCTGATCGAGATTCTCGACGCGAATTCGCGCCGTTGCAATGCCTTGCGATGAGGTTTCACCCGAGTAGTTGGAGTACAGAAAGTAAATATACTCGCCCGAGGGATCGGCGATAGCACTGAAATCACCATTGCCACCGGCGAAATAACGATTCTGGGTACTGCAATCGGGATCTCCTGCCGCTCTCAAGACAATGCCCAGATCGTGAAAAGTCAGGCCGTTATCGTCTGATCGCAATGCTCCGATTTCAGGTGCGGAAACAGGGTTGTCTTCGCAATGCAGAAAGACTTCGTGGTGGTACCAGGCATACAAAGTTCCCTCTGCGGTGCGATGGGTGGCTTCAATCCACAGGGGCACGTGCTCATAGCTGTAGAAACGCACAGCACGCGTTTTACCCAAGGTTTCCAAGTTGGTGCCCTCACTGCGAACCGGCATGCCGTCGGAATTAAAGTTCACCAGTTTGCCGTCGGCCCAATGAAATGGGCTGTTTGAATCGGCAACTCCAGGCAGGCGAATTGCTGATGAAGGCAGGATTTTAGCAATCTGTGCCGGCAACGCGGGGACAAAAGCAAATAAGATAGAGAAGACAAGCGCCCATTCTGAAGATTTGTACATCAGTCACTAGACTCACAGATCTCGCGCACAGTTACAGGAACCCGACAATAGACATGAAAGCTCTTCTCCTCTCCGAATACAAAAAACTCTCCCTCACCGACATGCCGCTGCCTACAATCGGGCCGGAAGATGTCCTGATCAAGGTAAAAGCCTGCGGCATCTGCGGCAGCGACATTCATGGCTACGACGGCAGCACCGGCCGCCGCATTCCGCCGCTCGTGATGGGCCACGAGGCATCGGGCGAAATCACTGAGA
>CAZZGS010000208.1:0-6073 GCA_964653845.1 uncultured Bryobacter sp. | reverse complement strand
GCCGTCAAGGGCTGGGGCATTGGAGACCGCGTTACCTTCGATTCCACCGTCAGTTGCGGCCGCTGCTATTTCTGCCAGCGCGGTGAAATCAATCTCTGCGAAAACCGTCAGGTACTCGGCGTAAGCTGCAACGAATTCCGCCGCCATGGTGCCTTCGCCGAATACGTCGCTGTTCCCCAAAACATTCTCTATTCGCTTCCGAAGGACTTCCCATTCCACTACGCCGCCATGATCGAGGCAGTGTCGATCGCTGTGCACGCGGTCAATCTCACGCCGATGCAACTTGGCTGCTCTGCGCTTGTGGTTGGCTCAGGCATGATCGGTCTTCTGGTGGTTCAGACTCTGCGCCTGGCCGGATGCGGACAGATTATCGCCGTTGACCTTGAAGATTCAAAGCTCGAGCTGGCCAAACAACTCGGTGCCGACGTAGGCCTCAATCCGAAAAACGTCGATGTCGTCAAGACTGTTCAGGATCTCACCGGTGGCCGAGGGGCCGATATCGCAATCGAAGTGGTTGGCGCTGGCAAGCCAATCGAGACCGCCATCATGGGCGTCAAGAAGGGCGGCATGGTTACCCTCGTTGGCAACATCACACCCAAGGTCGAGATCCCGCTTCAGGTTGTCGTCAGCCGTCAGATTCGTTTGCAGGGTTCTGCTGCCAGTTCTGGCGAATTCCCGCAGTGCATCGATCTGCTCGCCCGTGGTGCCATCAAGGTCGACCCGATCATCTCGGCCCTGGCGCCTCTCGAAGATGGCGCTAGCTGGTTTGAGCGGCTTTATGCCAACGAACCGGGTCTTATGAAAGTTGTCTTGCAGCCAGGCAACTAGTTGTGCGAACCTAAATTTTTACTGCAATGCCCATGGCCCGCAACAATGAGCGCAAGGTGAGTCTCAGCGTAATGCTGCGAATCGCGGCCATGGACGTTTGCTGTGGTCCCCCCATCCGTTTTTAGTCTTCCCCGCCGATTTCTTCAACGACAATCTGGACCGTTTGAAAGGAGAGCCTTATGGCCCCCGATACACTCTTATTTGAAGAAGAGTTGCGTGGCGGCGCCAGCTTTGCGCATGTTCTAAAGCGCGGCACGGCGTTGCAGATTACCGACAATGAGGGTGGGGCAAACGTCCCCATCACTTTCTTCAATTTTGAACTTTTAGTCGAGCGCTACAACATGCCCGACACACTGAAGGGCCAGCATACAGCCCATCTCACCAAAGGTCATTGCATCTATTCGGACATGGGCCGCGTGCTGTGTTCGATCATCGACGACACCGTTGGCTGGCACGATCCCATCGGCGCCCACTCCACCGACGAGAGCGTCAAGGCCAAATACGGCGAACACAGCTATCAGGAATTCCGCAACGACTGGTACACGTCAACGCGCCAGAACTTCCTTCGCGAACTCGCCAAGTTCAACATGGATCGTCGCGATCTTCAGGCCCAAATCAATTTCTTCTCGAAGGTGCAAGTCGACGATGACGGCCGCATGAAGTTCATCCCTGGCAACTCAAAGGCCGGTGACTCGGTTACCCTGCGCTCGGAGATGAACACCCTGCTCATCATCGATACCAATCCGCATCCGCTCGATCCCAGCCCGGTCTACAAACCCAAGCCCGTTCACCTGCGCTTCCACCGGGTCGATCCTCCCGCAGCCGGTGATCTCTGCCGCAACTCGTGTCCCGAGAATACTCGAGGCTTCATCAATTCTGAAAGGTACTTCCTTTAATGAGCGATCGTGTACTAATTGAAAGCAACCTCGATCCCGCCACGGCCATCTACGATTCCGTGCTGCCTGCCGGCGAAGGCTGGATCCATGAAGTCAAGAAGGGGCAGACCTTTCGCATCGTTGACCTTGGTGGCAATCAGGCCGCCGACACGCTTTTCTACAACGCCCGTGATTTCAGCGAGCGTTACGCCGCCCGCGACACCCTGAACGAGCAGGGCAACATCTACCTCACCACCGGCTCACGCCTTATGTCGAATCTCGGCAACGAACTAATGGTGATCACGGCGGACACTTGCGGCCGTCACGACACCCTCGGTGGCGCCTGCGCCGCTGAATCGAATCAAGTACGCTACTCCATCGACAAGCGCTTCATGCATAGCTGCCGCAACTCTTTCACGATGGCGCTGGCATCCTGGGGCGTCTCCAAGCGTGACATGACCTCCAACGTCAACTTCTTCATGAACGTGCCCGTTACCCCTGCCGGCAAGCTCACCTTTGAAGACGGAATTTCTGAAGCCGGCAAGTACGTCGAGATGAAGGCCACCATGGATGTGGCCGTGGTCATCAGCAACTGCCCCCAACTTAACAATCCCTGTAACGCATATAATCCGACCCCCGTACGGTTGCTGGTATGGGGCATTGATGTTCCATAAAGTACTCATTGCCAACCGCGGTGCAATCGCCTGCCGCGTTCTCCGCACACTTCGCAAAATGGGCATTGCGAGTGTTGCCGTTTACTCTGAAGCAGACCGTCATGCCGCCCATGTAGAAGAAGCCGACGAAGCTTACCTTCTCGGCCCCGCGCCTGCTGCCCAAAGCTACCTCCTGGGCGACAAGATCATCGCCATCGCCAAAGAAACCGGTGCTGAGGCGATCCACCCTGGCTACGGCTTCCTGAGTGAAAACGCAAGCTTCGCCGATCAGTGCGCTGCTGCAGGCATCAAGTTCATCGGCCCGACCGGCGACCAGATGCGGGCCTTTGGGCTCAAGCATCGCGCACGTGAATTGGCTGTCGCAGCTGGCGTCCCACTCCTTCCCGGCACTCCACTTCTGAGCGGTGTCGAAGAATCGCTAACTGAAGCCAGTCGCATCGGCTACCCTGTCATGCTCAAGAGCACTGCCGGTGGTGGTGGCATTGGTATGCGCCTCTGCCGCAGCGCAGAAGAGCTAAGCGAAAGCTACCTGAGCGTCGAACGTCTGAGCCTCGCCAACTTCAAAGACGCTGGTCTCTATCTAGAGAAGTACGTCGAACGTGCCCGCCACATCGAAGTGCAAATCTTCGGTAACGGCAAAGGGCAAGTGATTGCGCTCGGTGAGCGCGATTGCTCCGTGCAGCGTCGCAATCAGAAGATCATCGAAGAGACGCCTGCCCCTGGTCTTAGCGACGCACAGCGCACCGAACTCCTCGCAGTCGCTGAACGTCTTGCCCTCACCGTAGGCTATGAATCCGCAGGCACAGTCGAGTTTGTCTACGATGATTCGAGTGGCCAGTTCTACTTCCTCGAAGTAAACACGCGTTTGCAGGTCGAGCATGGTGTCACCGAGGAAGTCACTGGTGTCGATCTTGTCGAGTGGATGATCCGCGCTGCCGCTGGTGAGATGAACGACCTCGAAGCGATCCGGCCCAAGTCCCAAGGGGCTTCCATCCAGGTGCGCCTCTACGCTGAAGATCCCTTTAAGAACTTCCAGCCCAGCGCCGGCCTGCTTACAAACGTGGTCTTCCCGTCTGCGGCCCGCGTCGATGGATGGGTTCGTTCGGGAACCAACGTCACTGCCTTCTACGACCCACTCCTCGCCAAGCTAATCGTCAAAGCCGATACGCGCACGCAAGCCATTGCACTTCTTCAGGAGGCGCTCATGCTGACGCGTCTCGATGGTATCGAGACCAACCTCGGCTACTTGCGTGAACTCATCGCCGGCCCGCAGTTCGGCCAGGGCGATGTTTACACCAGGATGACCGACACCTTCGTCTTCCAGCCGCGCACTCTTGAAGTGCTCGATGGTGGCACGATGACTACGGTGCAGGATCTCCCTGGCCGTCTCGGCTATTGGGATGTCGGTGTGCCGCCTTCAGGCCCTATGGATGCCTTGAGCTTTCGACTGGGCAACAGTCTGCTCGGCAATGCCGATACTGCCGCCGGCTTTGAGTGCACCCTTAGCGGACCCACTCTACGCTTCAACGTTGCCACTCGCATCGCCCTAACGGGAGCAGTGATGGAAGCCACCCTCGACAGCAACCCCGTCCCCAACTGGCAGGCGATTGACGTCCCGGCCGGCGCAACTCTCGAGCTGCAAGCCATCGAAGGCGCTGGTGCCCGCACCTACATTCTCTTCGCTGGCGGTCTTGAAGTTCCCGACTATCTCGGCAGCAAAAGCACCTTCACTCTTGGCAACTTCGGTGGTCACGGCGGCCGAGCCGTCCGTACCGGCGACACGCTTCATCTAGCCAACATACACACCACAGAAGCCACCGCAATCGAAGTCCCCGCGATCAGCAACAACTGGGAGATCGAAGTCCTCTATGGCCCACACGGTGCCCCCGAATTCTTCACCCCCACAGACATCGAAGAGTTTTTTGCAGCAAAATGGAAGGTCCACTACAACTCTTCGCGCACCGGCGTTCGCCTCATTGGCCCCAAGCCCAAGTGGGCCCGCAAAGACGGTGGCGAGGCAGGCCTCCATCCCTCGAACATCCACGACAACGCCTACGCTATTGGTGCGATCGACTTCACCGGCGACATGCCCGTCATCCTTGGTCCCGACGGCCCAAGTCTCGGTGGCTTCGTTTGTCCCGCCACGATCACCTCGCGCGACATGTGGAAGATCGGCCAGCTCAAGGCGGGCGATACTGTTCACTTCCACGCAGTCCAGAAAAACGGCGAACGCTCACCCGCCATCCTGCATCGCAACAAGGACGTTGTCTTCCGTCAGGCAGGCGATCGCTACCTGTTGATCGAATACGGCGAACTGATTCTCGATCTCCCGCTGCGCTTCCGCGTACAGGCCGTCTACAACTGGTTCCAGAACCATAAGCCCGCAGGCGTCATCGACGTCACCCCTGGCATCCGTTCCTTCCAGGTGCACTACGATCCCACCCACGTCAGCCGCGAAACTCTGATCGAGTTGATCGACCGTGCTGAGGACGACATCGATAGCGATCAAGCCACCGAAGTCTCCTCGCGCGAAGTTTGGCTCCCCCTGAGCTGGGACGACCCCGCCACCCAACTCGCCATCGACAAGTACATGCGCTCGGTGCGGCCCGATGCCCCCTGGTGCCCATCGAACATCGAATTCATCCGCCGCATCAACGGTCTCGATTCGATTCAGGACGTCTACGACACGGTCTTCAATGCCAGCTACCTCGTACTCGGCCTCGGCGACGTATACCTCGGTGCGCCGGTCGCAACTCCTCTCGATCCGCGCCATCGCCTGGTCACCACCAAGTACAACCCAGCCCGCACCTGGACTGCCGAAAACTCCGTCGGCATCGGCGGCGCCTACATGTGCGTCTACGGCATGGAAGGCCCGGGCGGTTATCAATTCGTCGGCCGCACCATCCAGATGTGGAATACGTACCGCACCACGCGGGAGTTCACACCCAATCACCCCTGGCTACTGCGCTTCTTTGATCGCATCCGCTTCTTCCCGGTCAGCGCCGATGAACTCTTGAAGCTGCGTGAAGACTTCCCCAACGGCCGCTACCCACTGAGCATCGAGCAAGGCAGCTTTCGTCTCGACGAGTACAAGCAATTCCTCGAATCGATCAGCGAATCCGCCACTGCCTTCCAGATGAAGCAACGTACAGCCTTCCAGGAAGAACGCGCCCGCTGGGCAGCCATCGGCGCTGACAAGGTCAACGATGAAGCCGAATTAGTCATCGAAGCCGCCCCCGAGATCGTGATCCCTCCCGGCTTCAAGGCCCTCAAGGCTTCAAGCGCCGGCAGCATCTGGAGCATCGACGCTCAAGAAGGCGACCAACTCAAGCCCGGCCAAAAAGTCATTCTCATTGAAGCCATGAAAATGGAAGTCGCCGTAGCTACTGCCACTGGCGGCCGGCTCCATTCCATCCACTGTAAAGCCGGACAAGCAGTCATGCCCGGACAAATCCTCGCGATCCTTCAACCGGAGCCCAAAGCATGAAGCCAACAGAAGCAGTCCGCCAAGCCTATGTGCGGATAAACGCCGAGACCAGACAACCTATCTGGATCTCGCGCGTCCCCGAAGACAGAGCAATGTCGCAAGCTGCTGCGCTCGAAGCCCATCCGGAGGCGGCATCAAAGCCCCTCTACGGCCTCACCTTCGCAGTTAAGGACAACATCGATGTCGCAGGCATGCCCACCACCGCCGGC
>CAZZGS010000207.1:0-7690 GCA_964653845.1 uncultured Bryobacter sp. | reverse complement strand
CTTCCGCCCCGCAAGCACTCGCCGACGCTCAGGCAGCTCGCGGTGGGACATGGAACGCAGAAGGAACGATTTTGTTCTGCCCTTACGGCCCCGATGGTCTATTCCGTATGCCCGCCGCCGGGGGCCAGGCCACTCCAGTTACCCATTTGGACACGGGACAGAGTTCGCACCGCCATCCGCGCTTTTTGCCGGATGGCAAGCACTTCCTGTTTTATGTAATGGGTCGTGGAAGCGGCATTTACCTGGGAAACCTGGAAATGAATGGCGCGGCACCCCGGCTGCTTTCAGCGGCCGATTCGGCGGGGGAATACCTGACTTTCCGCAGAACCGGCGGCGGTGTTTCTGGCTGGATCACTTTTGTCCAGCAGAATACGTTAATCGCCAGAAGCTTCGATGTCGAGCGGGGCCAACTCTTCGGCGACCCAATGACTCTGGCTCAATCCGTTCGCGTTGACAGGTTTCGCGCTGGCGCATTCTCAGTCTCACGTTCCGGTCTCATTGCTTGGCGAACGGGAGCCGGAGGCAGCCGGCAACTGCTTTGGTTCAATCGCGCGGGTGAGCCGGCGGGAACGCTGGGATCGCCCGATTCTTCAGGTCTGAATTTCCCTCAAATTTCGCCCGACCGCCAGCGCGTTGCGGTGACTAGTGGACCAATCGGCTCGCGGGACATCTGGCTCGCCGACACTGCCAACTCCATCCGCTTCACCTTCGATACTTCCGATGACATATTCCCCATCTGGTCACCCGATGGCCGCCGAGTGTTGTTTGGGTCTAACAGAGGAGGGCCGTTCGACCTGTACGTAAAAGCGGCGGATGGGTCTGGCCCGGAACAGTTGGTGCTGGCCTCGGTGGATGGGAAACTCCCCAACAGTTGGTCGCCTGATGGGCGCTTCCTGCTTTACCGGAGCACTCTCAATCGAGATGACCTGATGGTGCTCCCGGTGCTGCCAGAGGGCAACGGGAAGCCCTATCCGTTTCTGACCACGCCCTTCAGTGAACAGTTCGGAATGTTTTCGCCAGACGGGAAGTGGGTTGCCTATCAATCTAATGAATCGGGGCGCTTCGAAATCTACGTGCGGCCCTTTCCGGGGCCGGGCGGTGTCTGGCAGATTTCGACGCGCGGAGGCGCTTTCCCGCGCTGGCGAGCCGATGGCAAAGAACTGAACTACCTCGCTCCAGACAATCAACTAATGGCGGTCGCGATTAGCGCCCAATCAGCGTCGATCACCCCCGGTCAGCCCGTGGCGCTGTTTACCGCAAACTTTGCTCGTTCCATCAACCTCCCGCCCTACGATGTGGCGCGCGATGGCCGCTTCCTTGTGAACCTGGAGCTCAACGACGCCGCCACTCCGCCGATTACACTGCTCCAGAACTGGCAAGCGCCGAAATAGGTCGCGACTCGTTCAACAGAGTTGATAAACGACCACGGGGCAGGCCGAATGCCCGATAACTCCCGTGTGGTCGGCAGTCATTCGCACCTAGCTCGACAGTTGTTTCCGTAGATGCTCGACGACGGCGCAGTGCTCCTGCTGAGGACTGAACAGGATGATCTCCGCATTCTGGGCAACGGCGATCGTATGGCCGGGGGGCCAGTAGAAAAGATCACCGCCGTGGATGGCTTCTTTCGATCCGTCCGCGTAGGTCACCGTGATCTCGCCCTCAATCACATAGCCCCAATGTGGGGACTGACACAGGTCACCTTCCAGACCTTTTAGCAGCGGCGCGATGTCCACTCCAGCGGCCATCGAAAAATACTCTCCAGCCATCTTGCCGTAACCCGTCGCATCTCCAAACTCGGTCGCTTGGCGAGCGACTGCACCATGAATGTCAATCATTGCGGGAATGTCAGTCTTTGCAATACGCATGGGTTTCTCCGTGAAGTTGGAATCGAAGCTTAGCCTTATTGAATAGTACATTGAGGAAGAATTACATTGAATCGGAATGTGTTGTGGGCAACCCGGAACTTATTCACTTGGCCGCATTACGCCCGGGCCGTAGAAGTGAGATTGGTGGGTTCCAGCCGAATAGTCGGCTCTTTGGAAACTATCCACTTCACCGGCCTGCCGCTCCGCTCTTCAGGCGGTGCCGGGTAACTTAGAGGCACTTAGGCTATTCCGGGAACGGGTAAATCGCCAAGGGTGGCATGTGCTGAGATGGCGCATTCAGAGCGCGCGGCATGGTATGGACCGGATGCGCCGATTGTCCCTACCGCGACCCCAATTCCTCTGGAACGACCTTGCTCAGCACCTGCACATTCCTGGGTGGCCTCAAGAACCGCGCCCACCCAAAAAAAATCACCATCAAAACGCAAAAAATGAAGTCATTGAGAGATCTCCCGTGTAAATGGTCCAGACAAACGGTCAGGCATAAATGAAGAAATAGCCGCCCTAAGCGCTACGCAATCCCCCTCGGGCACAATCGTCAAACTACTCTGCGGAGGCAGCCCGCAAGCCCGCGTACAAATCACCGGCACACCGGCGCTAAGTGCGGCCAGCAAGCGTCGCGGCTGGTGCTCCACCCACGCAGGCAGAACCACCACAGCCGCTTCGGCCAACCAATCCTCCTCCGTCCGCCTCACATCACACCCTCGCCAAAATTCTGTATCCTCCATCACTGCGCCCGACAACGATATCGCGACACCCAACCCATCTACTGCCTCGCGCAATTCCCGCGCACCCTTCCGCGATAAAGTACTCGCCGGAAATACCAACCGGCCCCCAGCTCCCTTCACCCGCACCGGCCCCCGCTGCCATTCCAGCAGAACGCTTCGTTCCCCACCAAGCTTCGCGATCTCCGTATGTGGCGTAATCCAGTGCCGCGCCTCGGCAAGCGCCTCCGTCTCAGCGACGACAAGTTCCGAATCGACGCGAAAATCCCGAAGCGTGGGCGTCTCAGGCCAACGCCCGGCTGCCCTGTCCAACTGCGCTTCGAGCTCAACCAACGGCAACCGCGTCATCAGCACATCGAAACTACGGCCTGCCAGCGCTCCGCTTCTCCAAAGATGCGGAAGCAGATTCTGGCTCACCACCACATGCAGTGCCGTCGCTGGAATACGATGCGCATAGATCGCCGCGAGCGCCGCATCCATCCGCAATAATTCCCGCTGACGCGAGGCACCCTGAGCGCTCAACCGGCGCGAAACCAAAGACCTCGACACCACAAACAATGGGGCCGATCGCACATCGGCAAATCCCTTCCCTGTCCAACGATAGGGCCCCACGCGCCAACGGCCGCGATCAAGCGGAGTCAGCAACACATCTGGAGCCTGTCTATGCCCGGTCATGTAAGCGTCATGCTCCGGCATCCAGGCATCGACAAGCCAGGCCGTCGATCCTTGCTGTACCAGCCCCGACGCGCTTGGATGGCGAAAGCAGGAACTCACCCCGCACGTCTCGCAACTCTCCGCCTCAGCCACAGATCCGCTCTCGTTCAAAGCGACCGCAGGAGCTAACGAAACAATCGGAAACCGTGCCGCCTCGATTGATCGAAGCTCGACCCGCAATTCACTTTGTGTCAGGTACACGGAAAGCCGGCAGTCCTCTTTCGGGCGAAATCGAAGGTCCACGTAATTCCAAAATAGAGTCGCATCCCGCCCGCGCTCTACTATGCTTCCAGGCACGCTTCGCGTGTGCGCATGGCGCTCTACAATTACCCATCCTGCGTCAAGCGCTACCCCAAAAAGTGCGTTCGAGAGTTGACACAATCCCCCGCCCACACTTGGAATCACACACCCGGATCGTAGTTCCCGGCCCAAGGCAAATCCACGGCTCAGGCTAGGCCGCGGCACATGAGCCCAAAAGCTGAACAGCTCCCCAGACCGCAACACCCTCCCATCCAAGTAGCGCGCCGCAACCCGAAGGTTCTGCACCTTGCCAGCCTGCAACGCAAACTCCACTCCGGCATTTGAAGCATAGAGCAAACTCCGCGACTCTGCGATCAGCGGCCCTCCAGCCTCTTCGCTCCTCACAAGCGACGCTTTGGGTCCATTGCGAAATTCGAGAAGCCCGCGCCGCAACCGCAACAAATTGCTCTTGGCCACGAAGGCAAGCGCCTGCCATCGCGTGGGTTGGATTTCGTCTTCGGGAGGCGCAGCAGAATAATTCAGACTTTAATCATACTGCCTCGTTTTCCGCGCGCAAAGGCGTCGCAATAGCATCAGCCTAGAGCGTTCATTCCATTACCCTCGGGTCTTGTCGAATGGGCAACCTGTACCGGAAGCATCGATTAGTGCTTGTCCCGCACTTCGCTTTGAAGCCAGAATCCAAAGTCGGAGCCGTATGCGTAAGTCGCGCCCGTGAGGATCTGTGCGAGGGTTTGTGTCAAGAACTTGTCCGAACGAGCACGATGCTGTATCAGAGATGAAGGAGGACCCTTCGCAGCCGGTTTCCAGGAGCAGGCAGCAAAAGACCATAAGCTGCTGCTGCCCATGGCAGTGGTGGTGAAAGTTCCCTGGCTTACTCGGCGACGGTCAGCGATGATTGTCCCTGAACTGAACCGTCCCATAAACGTGCGAAGCATCACTGGCAACCGCACTGGATTTTAGCGATAAGCCTACAGGCAACAGCCTTGAATCAACTCTGGTAGCCGACATTAATAGTGTCCGCCTACGCCAGCAACAAGTATTCGCGGCGGTTGTGCTCGATGCCCATTCGCCTGTAGAAATCAAGTGGGAAACAAAAATGGGAATGAGTAAATTTACCGGGCTGGCCACTTGACGGAACAGCTCAGATGTCTAAAGTCTTGGCTGTTTGGTTTTGCTTTCCGCTGCTTTGAAGATCCGCCGGGAGGACCAGGCTTCCATCCGCACTCGAAGTGGGCATTTATATTGCCCGGTGCATATTTAGATTCGGTACCTCAAGATGGAGAGGAGGTGCTTCTATCTGAGGTGCGCCTTTGCGGTTGTAATCGTTGCAAGCGCCAAGCCAAGCCTGACGACGCAGTCACCAACTCATCGTTCTTCAACGTTGCGTAAAGCAAGTCGTCAAAAGTCTATTGGTTCAGGGCTGGTACCAAATCTGTTATCAAATCATGCATAGCCGGTAGCAGCCGCTACTTTTGGATCGCAATGAATCGGCCCGAACTGGTGCGCACTCCGTCGAGTTCACCGACTAATTCATATTCTCCGTCCGGCAAATCAGGGATTCGAATATTGAATTGATAAACGCCCACGAAGCCGCTACGGCCGGCGTAGTCTAGCGTTACAGTGACAGTACCGATGCGGAGGGCGAAGGGCGTGGATAGAGTTGCCGCGCTGGTGGGGATGCGGCCGATCACGCTTTCCGGCATTGTTTGGCCGAAGCCGGATCCGTAGAGGATTACGGATTCGCCGGGTTTGGCGGGGCGGACGCTGCGGCCACTTACTGGCCCTCCGAATAAGTCTGAGGGAGCAATTAGTGAGGCTCCGTCCGCAGTGATGGCGACAGCATAGCGGTTGTTACGGGGGCTAAATAAGAAGAAGGCCGGAGAGGTGGCTGCGCTATTTGCTGTTGCCAACTCGCTGGGCTGGCCATTCAGTTCCACTACTACCTTGCTCGATCCCGCTATCGTGCCTGCGGGAGCAATTGCATTGATTTGACCCGGCGTAACAAGGGACAGGAAGGCGGGCTTGTTGTCAACCAGCACGCGCACTCCGCCGAGCGTCGTCGGTGCGCGGCCTTCCTGGAATTCGTTATCCCAAACTTCGACCTTTGCTGCGAGGTTGGCACCGAAGATCGAGAAGAAACTACCTTCGCTGAAGGCGGGCGTAGACAAGTAGGAGGCGGCGTTGACGACACCTCCGCCGGCGATGGAGGGCGCGGGGGCACGCGTGCCCCCCATTTCTTGTTGCAGTGCGTAGTAGGCAAGCTTGTTCCACCCATTGTTATCAAAAAGCAGGCCGCCGAAGTTACCGGGACGAAACGTCAGAATCCAACTGTCAGAATCGGCCACACCCCAGATGATGAAGGCTGTACATTGCGGGACAGCGCGGCAGGCGCGATAGAAACCTCGATAAATGGTGGCTTGCTCGGCTTGCTTGGCAGGACTATCGGGCAGCGGCGCGGTGATATCGAATTCCGTGATTTGCACCTCAAAGCCCGCCTGGGCAAGGCGCCGGATATTCTGTTCGACATCCGCTGCGCTGGGCGAACCGGCAAGACCATAATGCAATTGGAGGCCAACTCCGTCAATGGGCACGCCACGGGCTTTCATCGCGGTAACGAGGTTGAAAACGGCTTGCGATTTAGGGCCCATACCCTCGCCGCCGTAATCGTTGTAAAAGAGCTTCGCCGCCGGGTCGGCTTCTTTGGCGTAACGAAAGGCGAAATCGAGATAGTCGGGTCCGATTACGCGGCTAAAGATGGTGGAACGAAGGCCGTGGGGGGCGGCGTCATCGATAGCTTCGTTGGCCACATCCCACGCGTAGAGGCGACCTTTATAACGGCCGGCAACCGCGAGAATGTGCGATCGCATGGCGGCGAGCAGAGTCTCGCGAGTCCAAGTGCCGTTTTTCATATAGCCGGGTAACTGCTCATGCCAGACCAGAACGTGTCCGCGCATCTTTTGTCCGGCGGCGTCGGCGTATTCCAACAAACGGTCGGCGGCGCAAAAGGTGAAACGGCCCAATTCTGGCTCGGTGGATTCCCATTTCAAATCATTGCCGGGAGTTACGGCGTTAAATTCGCGCCCAATGGCATTGTAGGAGCTTTCATTGTTTAAGGCAGATCCGCTAAAGGTAGTGCCCATCAGGAAATTTCGTGAAGCGGCTAAGTCGCGCAAGCCGATTCCGCTACGTGGTGCCTTGTGAGTGGGCCTTGGAGAGAAAATAGCATTGCCGTCCAGGCCGGCAGGCTGCGAGACGGCAAGTTGGCTCAGTGAGATTTCGTTGCCACCAGCGGTCAAGAGGCCAAAGTGAAGGCTTCCAGAGGAGAATACGCCGGGGTCTGTGACGCGGCCAAGTTCGCGCATGCCACTAAACAATACGAGCTGATTGCCTACGCGGGCCAGTTCGAGATCGACATTTGTATTTGGGGTTGCGCCCAGGTTGAAGCCCTGGTTGATGGTGGGGCTATCCTGGTCGCCCGTCCACACGATGAGGCTGGCTCTGCCGCCAATGACGCCGAAATCGACTTTCTTGAGTCCGCGCCAAAAGACGGTTGGGCTGGTTGCGGGTTGCGATTCCAGTTCTACCCAACCGCCAAACTGCGTGGAATTGGAGAATCTGGCGATGATGCTGAAGTCGCCCGACACAAGCAGCCGGGGTCCGTTGGAGTTGATCTGACCGATAAAGCCCGTTGTGGACGCCAGTTTGATCGCCGCTTCGCTGGCGCGGATTCCCGGAACGCAACCCCAACTAGGGGAAGCGGTGAGGCTGGGGTTGGACGGAAGGATTGCCCAGCCTTCGCGGGGGCCTAGCGAAGATTGCGCGAACCCAGGGAGGAAGAGGACTGCAGAAAGAAAAAGGTATCGAAACATAAAGATCTCTATTGTAGATAGCGCAACGAGCGAGAAAAATGCTTCAGGGTTGATCGCCTTGCTTGACGGGCAGGTCGGGATTGGCGCTCCATTCAATAGGCCGTCACTCAATCGATTTCTGAAAAAATGGCTATAACGGGTCAGGCTGTTTGAATGTATAGCAAAGACACCGCAAAGACACCAGCCTGACCCGTCCCTATGCATTTCATTGGCATTTTTGCCAGTTTTTCGCGAAACA
>CAZZGS010000206.1:0-7700 GCA_964653845.1 uncultured Bryobacter sp. | reverse complement strand
CTGATGCCCTGTCCATACATGATGTCGAACTCAGCCTCGCGGAACGGCGGTGCCACCTTGTTCTTCACAACCTTCACCTTGGTGCGGTTGCCAGTCACAACATCGCCATCTTTGATCGCACTGATGCGGCGGATGTCCAAACGAACACTGGCGTAAAACTTAAGAGCGCGCCCACCCGAAGTTGTTTCAGGATTGCCAAACATCACGCCAATCTTTTCGCGAATCTGGTTGATAAAAACCATGCAGGTATTTGACTTTGAACAGATGCCGGTCAATTTACGCATTGCCTGCGACATGAGGCGGGCTTGGATGCCGACAAAGGTATCGCCCATTTCTCCATCGAGTTCCGCCTTCGGCACCAGCGCGGCAACAGAGTCAATCACCACGATGTCTACAGAATTCGACGATACAAGCGTGCTTGCAATCTCAAGAGCTTGTTCGGCATAGTCTGGTTGCGACACAAGTAGATTCTCAGTGTCAACCCCGAGAGCATTGGCATAGATAGGATCTAGCGCATGTTCAACGTCGATGAAGGCGGCGATGCCTCCCATCTTTTGCGCTTGAGCTACGCATTGCAGCGCAACCGTCGTCTTGCCCGACGATTCCGGCCCAAACACCTCAATGATGCGCCCTCGCGGCAAGCCGCCTATGCCAAGCGCGTAATCAAGCGAGATTGATCCAGTGGGGATGGACTGTACCTGTACCATCGCCTCACTCGCTCCCAAGCGGGTGATCGAACCCTTGCCAAATTGTTTCTCAATCGCGCTCAACGTCGCCGCAAGCGCCTTAAATTTCTCGTTCTCTGCCATAGGAACCCAAAGTATATCCCAATTCACGTCACGGGGCGATTAAAAAGCGAAGAAGCAATTCAGAGGATTTTCGAATTCCGATTCGCGGAGTCCTCAAAACATTCTCATCAGGAATGTTTTGGCCCCTCCGAATGGTCAAATCCCCCCGAGTCAGATCCACTCCATAATGCGAAAGCGCAATCCCCATCCCGCGAGTCAGCCGCCCAGGCCCTCTCCACTCCCCTGCCCCACGAATTAACACACAACCAGGCACGCCCTCCTCCTCAACCACCACATTCAGCATAAAGTGAATGCCGTAGTTCAAATAAACATAGGCATGCCCCGGAGGCCCAAAAATCACTTCGGTCCGTTTCGTCCGCCCGACATAAGCATGAGCCGCCTCATCCCCCTCAGGCAAGTACGCTTCAGTCTCAAAAATCTGCGCCCGCAAATCCCCATGCACCAGCCACTGTCCCAGCAATTCGCGAGCGACCACCGTCGCTCGACGGCAAAAGAAGTTACGATCTAAGATTGTGCCGAACTCATTGCGGCTCTTCACCGGGCTAGCCCTCGAATATCCTGTCCGCCGGAACTTGGAACTGGTGCTCGCACACCTGCGCCCTCTCGCTCCCTTAAACTGGAGCCCGGCCAACAACTTTCACATTACGACGAAATTCATCGGCCCATGGCCAGAAGAGCGCCTCGAAGAACTCAAGGCCGCCCTCACCGCAATCCCAAAGTACGGCCCAATCACAACACCCATCAGCGGCTTCGGCTGGTATCCCAACCCACACCAGCCCCGCGTCCTCTTCTGTGGCGTACGCGCTCCCGAAACACTCTTCTCTCTGGCAAAAGATCTCGACACTTGCTGCGAAGCTCTCGGTCTCAAACCAGAACAGCGAGACTACACGCCACACCTCACCCTGGCCAGAATCAAAGGCGTGCAGAACCTTACCCCCATCCGCCAGGCCATCGCCCAACTGCCCAGCGCAGATTTCGGCGTCTCCACCGCAGCCAGGTTTTTGCTCTACAAGAGTCAGCCCGGCGAAGATGCCAGCGCCTACACAGTAATAGGAGAGTTTCCACTTTGAACTCACTCGCAACAACAGCCGCCTGGCTGCTCCCGCTTTGCTTCGCCCTGGGCAGCCTCCCCTTCGGCGCATGGATCGTCCGCTGGAAGACTGGCCAGGACGTCACCCAAATGGGCAGCGGCAACATCGGTGCCACCAACGTGCTGCGCACCACCGGCAAAACTGCCGGCATCCTCACCCTCTTACTCGACATCGGCAAAGGCCTCCTCGCAGTCTTCCTCGCCGACAAGATCACTGAAGGTAATCCCCTGCTTATGTCCGCAGCAGCTCTCGCAGTCATCTTCGGACACGCCTTCTCGCCCTTCATGAAATTCAAAGGTGGCAAGGCCGTGGCCAGCTTCGCTGGTGCCTTCGCCTATCTCACCCCGCTCCCCTTCTGGTCCATCGCGATTCTCTTCTTCGTCATCGTCGCCTACAGCCGCTACATCTCACTCGGCTCCGTGTGTGGTGCAATATTCTTCCCCTTCTCTGTCTGGCTCATCCTCCATCCCTCATGGCCCATCCTGCTGGCCGCAACCATCGCCGGGCTCTTCATCGCATGGCGCCACGCCTCCAATATTGAGAGGCTCAAGAACGGAACGGAAAACAGGTTCGAGTGGCGCAAATAGCAATCAGCATCCTCGGCGGAGGCAGTTGGGGCACGGCGCTGGCAATCGTCCTGTCAGAGCGATTCGAACGAGTAGAACTCTGGGTCCACAACCCTGACTTGGCCGCACGCATCGAGTCGACACGCGCCAACGATATCTACCTGCCCGGCTTCACCCTGCCAGCCAACATCCATGTCTCTCATCAAATGCACTTGTGTCCCTGGGTCTTGAGCGTCGTCCCCTCCAAACACTTGCGTCAGGTCTTGGAGCAAGCAAGCAAAGAAGCAACCACACCAATCCGCCTGATCAGCGCAACCAAAGGCATCGAAGCAAACACTTTCGCCCGCATGTCCGAAATCGCCGAACAATGCTTCACCTCTGCGCTACCCCCAGCCGTCTTGACCGGCCCCACCTTTGCCCGGGAAGTCGCTGCCGGCGAGCCTGCGGCAATGGTCATCTCCAGTCGCGACGCAAGCTTCGCCCAGGATCTCCAGTCCACATTCACCGGCGGCAACCTGCGCTTCTACACCAACGAGGACGTGGTAGGAGTCGAACTCGCCGCCGCACTTAAGAACATCATCGCGATTGCCGCAGGCGCAATCGAAGGCCTGCATCTCGGCTCCAACTCCACCGCCGCCCTCATCACCAGAGGCCTCGCCGAAATCAGCCGCCTCGTAGTAGCAAGCGGCGGCAAAGCCTCCACCGTCTCAGGCCTCGCCGGCCTCGGAGACCTTGTCCTCACCTGCACCGGCCAACTCAGCCGCAACCGCCGCGTCGGCATCGAGCTCGCCAAAGGCCGCAATCTCTCGGACATTCTCAACGACACCAAGATGGTAGCCGAAGGTGTAGAGACAACTGGTGTGGCGCTTCAACTAGCCGAAAAATCCGGTGTTGAAATGCCAATCACTCAGGCTGTACAAGCCATGCTAACGGGCAACCCAGTCCCCGACGCCCTCCGGCAACTCATCAGTCGCGCACCCCGCAGCGAAATCAACTAACCTTAAAACCCAACCTTCAAGCCCAATTGCAATCGACGCGGGTCACGAGTCGAAATCACCTGCCCAAAATTCGTGTTTCCAAGTCCCGTGCTCACACTCCCCCAGTTCGTGTGGTTGAATGTATTGAAACTCTCAACCCGCAACTGGGCGCTCCGCCCCTTCTCAAATCGAAAATTCTTGTACATCGATATATTCCAGGTATGAAGACCAGGCCCAATCACGGACGTTGAGGGAGCATTACCCAGACGAGTCTCCCCATTCGGTACAGCCTGAAATGAGTTCGTATTGAAAAACTGGAAGCGGCCCCCGGTGCCCCCTGATTCGGATTCGACACCATGTCAGGGCGAATCGGCGCAGCCGATGCACCCACCGTTCCAAGCCCTGCCCAATCCACTCCAAGCGCACTCGTCACCCGTTGCGGCAATCCCGTATTGAGCGATGTGATCCCGGAAATCTGCCACCCAGCCAGCGCATACTTCACAACACCTTTAGACTGCTTGAAGAACGGCAATACATGAAAGTAGCTCGCCGTAAAAACATGCGTCCGGTCATAAGTAGCGCGTGAATATTCGCAAGCCCGGCAGTAAACATTCTGCGGTGCCGTTGACCGGTCAGAAGGGCTATCAGTCAAAGCTTTCGACCACGTATAGGCAATCCGCAAACTCGAGCTCGCACTGAAATACCGTTGCGCCCCAACTTGCAGCGAATGGTAATTCGAGTTGTAGTCGGTGTTCACTCCGTTGATGTTCTGATAGCCGCGATAAGGCCGAATCGCATTCAAACGCGGCACCTGCGCCGAAGTCACATGCCCGTTCTCATTGAGCAACCCAGCCTCTTTAGCCAGCCTTGGGCGAACCGTGTTCTGATCCTGCAGCCCAAATAAATGCGTTCCCTTCGACCCGTAATATCCAACCATCAACACAAACCGCTGCATCTGCCGCTGAATATCGAGACTCCATTACTGCGTGTACGGAATCCGGAACGGAGCCGGTACAAAGCGCAAATTGCGAGGTGCCGCAGAGATCGAAACCACACCAGCCGTAGGATTCTCAAGCCTCGTATTGTTGATCACGATATTGTTCACAAAAGGAGGATTCTGCCCCACCACCTGCTGATAGATCCCAACAAGCACAGAGTCATAGCTGATGCCATATCCACCACGAATCGCCATCTTCTGATCCTTGAACGGATCCCACGCAAATCCAATACGCGGAGCCCACTTAACCCCAGGGCTATTCAACACCCGATCCCCATAGGGCGAGTTTTGTCCATTGACGATAATCCCGTTCAACGCGTCGCCCGTATTGGGAACAAGATTGCCATTCGCCGCATTGATCTGTGGTGCCCGCTCGGCTCGATAAGTCGCCGGATCAAAGTTCGTCAGCAGACTGTTCTTGTCTGTGACACTCGGGAAATACGAGAACCGAACCCCAAGATTCAGCGTCAAATTCGACCGCACACGCCAGTCGTCCTGCACATAGCCTTCCCACTGGTTCTGCCTCAAATCGGGGGTCAGATCATTCGATGCCTGTTGAAACGTAGCTACATTCCCAAGTAGAAAATTCGCCCAGGCCTGATTCGCAATACTCGTCCCGGTAGGCCGGGGAGTCGTCAAAAAGCTGAAGCTCCCGGCATTCAGCCCAGTCAGATGATTCTCCTGCTTACGGTAGATGTTCAGCGTAAGCCCGGTCTTCAGAGTATGGCGGTCAAGAATCGCAATGAAGTTGTCAAAGTAATTCTGATTGATGTTGAAGTTCTCATAAGGCCCATACCCGGTCAACGAATTGAACCCCGAAACAGCCAGCGTCGGCACCCTGCCCAGCGTCACTGGAAACGGCATATTAGCCACCTTGATGTTCGGCGAATTCTCGCTCGCAATCAATCCAATCGGCTTGCTCGAAATCGCACCATAACTCCACGCATACCCACCCTCGTTGTAGAAACGAGGCGAGATCGTATGCGTAAATCGTGCAGTCACACTCCGCCCAGGCGCATTCGTCTTGATCTGCGGAACCAGCGGTACCGGGCTCCCGGTAAACAACCCTCCAGGCTCCTCCGTCGGAATCGTATCGTTGATCCACCTCACGTTTACATTGAATCGCTCACTAAACCGGTGATCGATCTTCAGCAACTCCTGACGTGCATTGAAGATCGAACGAATCGGAGTAAACACATTGAAGTTCCCATGATCCCCATCCGGCAGCTTTGAAAAAATATCCCGAATATAAGCATTCGCTACCGGGTTGATATTGCCGATCCGCGTATCGGTGCGAAGACAATTCGCCCCCTGGATCTCAACACAAACCGGCTGCAAAAATTCACCCCGCTTCAACTCAGCCGAAGGCAACAACGAGTTAAAAGTGTTGTAAGTAATAACCCGCCGAAACTCATGCGACCAGAAAAAGAACGTCTGGTTCTTCACGATCGGCCCATGCAGCGTATATCCGGCATTGTTGTAGCGCAATGGAGGACGATTGATGTTTCGCAGATTGTTGAAGAAATTATTCGCCGCATAGGCATCGTTCCGGTTAAACCAGTACACATTCCCGTGAATCTTGTTCGTGCCAGACCGCGTAATCACATTCACCTGCCCCGAAGCCCCACGGCCAAACTCCGCTGAATAAGCCCCACGAAAAGCCTTAAACTCCGCAATCGCATCCACACTCGGAAACGTAAGCAGCGTCAGGTTCGACCCGCGGTCGAGATTATCGGCCCCATCCACCATGTACGAGGTCCCCGACGTCCTCCCCCCATTGAGCGAAAACGGAATCACATTCGTCCCCCCACTCGGATTCTGCAACCCGATGTAAAATTCATCTGTAGTAGCCGTCGAAGTCACTCCAGGCATCAACGAAAGTAACTGCATGTAATTGCGATTATTCAGCGACAGTTCACGAACTTCTTTGCCCGACACCAATCCTTCTGAAGCGGCATTCTGCAATTGCACCTGCGCCGCATCAGCCTCAACCGTGATCTGCTGCGCCAGCTCACCCACCTCAAGTCGCACCCTTACCGTCAGCTTCTCGGCAACATGCAACTCGATCCCCGATTGCTTATAGAGCTTGAACCCAGGCGCTTCCACCTCAACTGCATAGAGCCCGATCGGCAGCAAGGTAGCAACATAACCGCCACCCTCATCAGACCGAATCGTTCGAACCACCGCCCCGCGCTCGGTCGAGCGCACTCGAACCGTCGCCCCTGCCACGGCTACGCCAGTCGAATCGACAACATTCCCCAAAATAGCTCCGGTAATCTCCTGCCCCCAGGCACTCAGACCAATCAAAACAAAAAGAAGCAGCGTTCTGCACATCCCTAGATTATGGCGCTCCGCGTAGGCACCCACAAATCGGTCCAGGCCAGTTTTAGTTCGCCAATCATCTCCAGCCCAAACTCACTCCGCTTCAAATCATTCACCGCGCTATTACCTGTACCAAGAACAAACTTGCACCCGGCCTCCTTGGCCATCCGCAGAAACGCCAAATTCGGCAAACGATACCGGTCATTCATCTCGATTGCCACCTGACGCGAAGCCGCTGCATCCACCAGTCGCCGCATCCGCGCCGGTGTCCACAACCGCGCATGGTCCTTGCTAATGCTATCGGGCAAGAAAGTAGGAATCGCCAAAATATCCATCGGCGTCTTCGTCAACAGGTGCACTGTCCGCTCCACTAGCTCATCCACTAACGCATCCGCATTCGCAATCGGTCCGATATCTTGTGGTCTGTATAACCGCGTCCACCGCCCGCTGTCATCAGTCCATATCATCCCGTCATTGAAGATGAAATCCACCCGGTCGGTAACCTTCGCGCCAAAGATCTTCATCCAGTCCGCGCCTTCAGCCTGCATCCCGACATAAGCCGCATGGCCCCTCACACTATCGATGAATCCAAGCGCACCAGCCTCCGTGTTGTATTGGCTCTGCCGCCCGCAATTCGCCGCAATCCCGTAGTAAATTCCATCCCTTTTGCTCTTCTCTAGCGCCTCCTTCACCCCAAGCCCGGGTTTCAGATGAACATGCCAATCCACCAGCGGATAGTTCTTCGCCCCAAGCGTGATGATCTTCCGATACGTCTCATCCACCTCAGGCAGCGCCTCCGGTGTCGCCTCGCTATCCCCAAGCGTCCGCACCCTCAACCCACGAAATTGCACGAGCGACCCTGCGTCATGACACTGCAACGCAAACAGTCCCTCACCGAGAAACCGCCCCGTCTCCTGAGTCGGCGGCAAAACCGGCGT
>CAZZGS010000205.1:2787-7705 GCA_964653845.1 uncultured Bryobacter sp. | reverse complement strand
GTCGCCCCTCGATACGACCTGCTCAATCGCATCCTGAGCATGCAGATCGACCGGCTCTGGCGCTGGCGCACCGCCCGCATCCTGAAGCCCTGGCTGCAGCCGCAAGCCCGTGTGCTCGACCTCTGTTGCGGCACGGGAGACCTGCTGGTTGCTCTTGAAGCGGTGGCACCCGCCCGCTACATTGGCGCGGATTTCTGCTTCCCGATGCTGGTGCGCACTAACGAGAAGTCCAAGTCTCCGCTGCTTGAGGCCGACGGCCTTCTTTTGCCTTTGCAGTCTGACAGTCTGGACCTGATCACTATTGGTTTTGGCTTCCGTAATTTCGTCAACTACCGCAGCGGACTTGATGAGCTACTGCGTGTGCTCAAGCCTGGCGGTCACCTGGCCGTGCTCGAATTCACTCAGCCGCCCAACGGCCTCGTGCGCAGCTTCATGGGCTTCTGGAATCGTTATGTGATGGACCCGATTGGCCGCCTGGTTTCCGGCCAGGGCGACGCCTACCAATATCTTCCCGAGAGCGTCTCCCGATTCCCTAACGCACCGCTGCTAGCCCAGATGATGAGCGAGCGGGGATTTGCTGAAGTCAGCTTCCAGTATTTCGATGCCGGCATAGTTGCGCTGCATCTGGCGCAGAAGCCGCGCTAGCGTAGCTTCGTACCGATCACTTCGCCCGAGACGATGATCTCGACCCGGCGATTCTGCTGGCGCCCCTTGGCAGTTGTGTTGTCCGACACGGGCTTCTCTTTGCCGAAGCCCTGCGCGGTCAGATTAGTTGCAGCGATCCCCTGAGTCTCAAGGTAAGCCCTCACCGCCTCGGCACGTTGCTCGCTCAGTCGCTGGTTCATTGATTCGCTTCCGGTGGCATCGGTATAACCTTCAGATTCGAGCTTCAAACCTGGATGGGCCAGCACTAAGCCAGAAAGCCGGGCGAGCTTTTCACGAGCCTCCGGGCGCAGCGTAGCCTTGCCGATATCGAAGAGCAGATCGCCCAAATTGACGACAAGGCCCCGCTCGCTTTCCTTCGTCTCTAAGACCTGATTGAACTGGGCGAAGAGCCGCTCGCGTATCGCCACCTTATCGGCCTCCGCTTTGCCCGCCAACGCCCGTGCTTCCTCAGCCAGCTTACGGGAAGCTTCTTCCTGCAAGACAGCCTTGCGCCGCTCTTCTTCAAGCCGAGCGCGCTCCTGTTCGAGCTTGGCGCTTGCCATCTCTGCTTCTATACGCCGGCGCTCTTCTGCCTCGCGTGCCGCTTGGGCGCGGAGACTGGCCGCCTCGGCCTTGGCCCGCTCAAGTTCCGCAGTGATGCGCTTCGATTCTTCCAGTTTGCGTTGCTCCTCAGTTTGCCTCTGCCGATCTTCGGCCACGGCACGGCGCCTGGCCTCTTCTTCGGTAGCCTTCTTGGCCGCTGCTTCACGCGCAGCAGCTGCGGCGCGCTCAGCGTCCAGGCGCTCTTCTTCGGCACGCTTCACGGCTACTGCCCTCGCATCTTCGGCTCGCTGGACGGCATCACGAGCCATCATCGCCGTGGGCTTGGCCTCACGCTTGCGCAGTTGATACTCCTCGGCCTGCTTTAGACTCGACTCGGCCTTGAGCATCACCTCCGGGGCGTACTTGTCAGCCTTGACGCTCTTGGCGATGAGCAAGGCGTTGCGGGCCTGATAGAGCTCAAGAGGCACCTTGGGATCGAGAGTCATCTTTATTGGATTTGCCATCTTGGCGTACTCCCCGCGTTGCAGGAGTTCGTACTTGGCGTCGATGGTCTCAAAGCGGCCTTGTGTGTCCTGGCGCAGTTCATTCTCAGCCACGATCAGATCGCTCGGCATCGTTACGGCAAAATAGGGCTCGGCCGTCACCAGTAGCCCAAAAGCCTGTAATTCGGTAGTGACACTGAGCTTGCTGCGACCTCCAGAAAGCTGCACCTCACCCAGATTCTGTGGGCGTCCCTCCGGGGTAATCGCCCACAGAACGTAGGTCAGATACTCGTTGCCAAATTTGGTGGCGCCTTCCATATTGCGAATCTCGAAGTCAATCTGGATCCGCCCCGCCTTACTTTCGACCTTAGCTTTGCCAAGGGCCTGCGGCATCTGCGCAGTGCCTTTAAAGTCAACGTTGGTTGCGCCCATACGGTGACGGTAGTTCACCGCCTTCGTGCTTTTAGCTACAACCTCCGCCTTGAAGGTGACAATCGGAGGCTCTTGGGCGAAGAGCCCAAGACTAAGGGAAAATAGCAGTAATTTCATAGGCAGTTCTCTCTGGAAAGACGAGCCTCAGGGCTGATCTGTTTCGCTTATGCTGCAGTCCAGCCGCCATCGATGGTGATCACGCTGCCGTTGACGAAGGCTGCTTCCTGCGAGCAGAGGTAGAGTGCAAGATGTGCAATCTCTTCGGGCTTGCCAAGGCGGCCAATCGGCTGGCGCTGGTTCAATTCGCCCCGAACCTTGTCTTTTTCATGCTTGTGATACTTCTCAAGATAGCCCTCGACAAAGGGCGTGTCGACCGTGCCGGGGCAAATGCAGTTTACGCGGAACTCTGTGGGATAGTCGACGGCAAGCTGACGCGTCATGGCAACCACTGCGCCTTTGCTTGCGCAGTAGCCGAAGCGGCGACGCACGCCTATCAGGCCGGCAACACTGCCGATATTGACCATCGCGCCGTGGCTGGCAATCAGAAGAGGTACGGCATGCTTGGTCACAATGAACATGCCCGTGACATTCACCTTGAAGATCTTCTCGAAATCGGAGACTTCGGTCTCAGTTACGCCGCCAACAAGGCCGATACCGGCGTTGTTGACCAGTAGATCGAGATGAGGAATCTGCTGGAAGACGTGCTTGACAGATTCTTCGCTGGTGATATCGCAATGCATCGCCCGGCTGCCGGGCAGTTCTGCAGCCAGAGCCTCAGCCTTGTTTGTGTCAATGTCGGCGACGATCACGCTTGCGCCGGCCTGGCTGAAAGCACGGCAGGTGCGCTCACCGATGCCGCTTGCGCCGCCGGTGACAAGCGCAACTTTTCCGTCTAGTCGAAAGGGGGTGGTTGGTTCCATAAGAAAGAAAGGGTTAAAAGTTCCTCCTTGATTATGTTCCATTCGAGCTAAGGTAGACGCGAGATAAAAATCAGCATTTTCACCCAGCCTGCAATCCTATACCGCGCCGATTCTAAGGATAGGACAAATGGATCTCAAGGAACCAAGATACGGTGCACGCGATCTCACGATCGATTTCGTTCGTGGATTGTGCCTTCCGCTGATGATGATCGATCACTTGCGCAACCATTGGATCTCGATATTTACGTATCGTCCGCTTGGCTTCTTTTGCGCTGCCGCAGTCTTTGTATTCCTCTCCGGGTTTTCGCTGGCCAAATACTATACACGCTACCTCGGAGCTCCCGACCCCTTCAGCATCTATCGCCACATCTGGCGTCGAGCGGCCCAGGCCTATGGCTTGCACCTCTGCGTTGCGGTCATCACTCTGACCCTTGCCATCTATGCTCCTTTTGGAAGAGAAGTCGAAGACGCGGTGAATCGTCCATGGAAGGCGCTGATGAGTTCCGCTCTACTGAACTCGGATGCGCCTCTGCTTGAGTTTCTACCGATGTACATTTTCTTTCTGCTCTGCACCCCCTGGATTCTTAAACGATTTCAGGGTGGACACGAGAAGTCGATTCTGGGCCCCAGCTTTCTGCTGTGGTTGGCTGCGCAGTCTGGTTACAGCTTGCCGCTGCCGCCATTTAACACAGTCTTTGACAGCGCCGGATGGCAGTTTCTGTTTGTGACTTCGCTCTATTTAGGCTTCACACAAGCGACGCAGCCACTGGAGCGGCCGCAGGAAAGCAAGGCGCTCAATCTGGCGCTCTTCGGCTGCATGACGACCCTCGTAATACTTCGACATGCCGAAATATTCGGGCTCGAGGGATTCTCTCAGGCCATCCCCGCCTGGTGGATCGACCGCAGCCACGCCGGGCCGTTGATGATTCTCAACCTTTACCTGTGGGTGGCTTTCCTGTGGTTGGTGCCTGCGCCGCTGCTGAGGCTGGCGCGGCAGGGAAGAGTTTTTGTAGCGGTGGGCCACTACGACTTGCCTGTCTTTGCCTGGCAGGTGCTGCTCTTCTATGTGTTCATGAGCTGGTTCCCGCAGCTTTACCGGTACTCGATTCTTGAGCAGGCGCTGGTGATTTGCTTTGCCGTTGTCTGCCTGGTCTTCCCCGTCAGTCTCTTTCTGGCCGCACCCCAACCCAGGAGTCGTCCGATTTCTTTATCCCAAATCGAAGAGGGCACCAAGCTCTTGCTGTGATTGAAAGTACCGCCCTGTGTTAGGTTTGTGAAAAGTGCTTTATGACCATCCGCAGCAGCCACCGATCCCTGACGGGTGGATCTTTCGTTCACTATTGGCTTTCGCGGCGCTGATGCGCAGCAGTGGAGCTTTGATCGCAATGGTCACCAGTGCGATCCTCCTGCACCTGTTAATAGAGAAGTGGCACTATTTCATCCCAATGCCGAGAATGCTGGCTGCAAACCTGCTTCGGGCAATTCCCGAGTTGATTATGGGGCTGCTGATCTCATGGTTGCTCTTGCGTTTTGCCCATCGAGCCAAGCTCAGTGATTTAGGCCTCCCGCTACTGCGTTCAGCAATCGCCGAAACGCTTCTTTCCATACTGGGAGGCGGGCTGATGATTGCTCTGCTTGTCGTTCCCCTTCTGATAATGGGAATGGGTGAGATTGCCAGTGCAGAAACTAAAATTCGAGGCCCCTATGGGCTGGTCGTACTCATTTTGCTGCTTTTCATTGCTGCCTTAAGTGAAGAGTTGATCCTGCGTGGCTATGTGTTTCAGACCCTGGTGCAGCCGCTCCATCTGCTAGGGGCTGTCCTTGTTACGAGCGCCCCGTTTGCCCTCCTCCATTGGAACAATCCTGGGGCTAACG
>CAZZGS010000205.1:0-2777 GCA_964653845.1 uncultured Bryobacter sp. | reverse complement strand
CGAATACACAATGGTAAATACTTTTCTTGCAGGAGCGGTACTGGGAATGCTGATGGCCTGGAGGCGAAGCCTGTGGGCAGCAGCAGGAGCGCACTTTGGCTGGAATTTTGCGACTGTGCTCTTTGGCCTGAACGTGAGCGGAATGGCGGTTCCAGTGGTGCCGTTTAGGATCCGGTGGAAGTTGGATGAGATTTGGACCGGAGGTAATTACGGACCGGAGGGTGGGCTCCCGTGCATGGTGCTGTTGAGTGCGCTGCTACTGGTGCTGATTCGTCTTTATTACCATCGCGGGGAAAGCCTGGCAACTGAATGAAGAATATCCCGTGGTTGTTGCTGCCGGGCCTGCTGCTGGAGGCGGTCTTCTATTTCTTGCCCGCCTGGCCTGCCTTCGCCAAGCGTTTTGGCAAAATGAATCGCTACCTTCAGGCATTGCTGATCTGGCTTAGCGGGGTTGTGCCAGTGTTGGTGCTGCATGCAGCGTTAGGGCAGAAGGCTGTGGAGTTTCCACTCCTGGCTGTTTCACTCGCTATCGTCTGCTTGTGGTTTCTGGTGCTCCCTCACCGGCCTGTCGCCGACCTGCTGCTTTTAGGTTTGCTGGCGGCTTTTATCCTCTCGCCCTGGTATCAGGGTTTCTTTCCCCGCCCCGAGGGCGGGCCTAAGCTGGGCGCACTGGCTAAGCTATTGTGGCTAAGGATTGGGATAGCGGTATTTCTTTTCCTGCGAGGCTGGAAGGTGCCTGGCTTTGGGGTCTGGCCAGACAGAAGAGATTGGGTAACTGGCATTCAACAGTTCTTGATTTTCTTTGCTTTGCTATTACCGATTGGCCTCTACTTTGGCGTACTGCGATTTCAACTGCCGAAGATGGAGGGCTGGCTAATTCCCTTTGCCTCGGTTGGCATTTTTGTGGGCATGTATCTTTTCGTTGCGCTAGGAGAAGAGTTTTTCTTTCGGGGAGTTCTGCAGCCGTTGCTGAGCCAGAGCCTGGGGGCGAAATGGATTGGCGTACTGGTGTCGAGTCTTTGTTTTGGAGCAGTCCACTTGCCCTACCGCAACTTTCCGAATTGGCGATTCGCCTTATTGGCAACGGTTGCCGGCGTTTTTTATGGAAGGGCGTTTGAGAAGGCACATTCCTTGAGAGCGGCCATGATCGCGCACGCCCTGGTTGTTACGGTTTGGACTGTGCTTTTTGGCCGTTCGCTCTAGCGGAGATCATCGACAGAGACAAGCCCTTGAGAAAGTGCCTGCTTGCCGGCGGCCTCAAGAGCATTGAGCCACTCCGAGAGATTGGGCGGCTCGCCGGTGAAGGGGAACTCCAGTGTGGCGAAAGCTTGTTTTGCGTTGTTGTCGCTCTGTCCGGCCCAGCGTGTATCGAGAAGCAACGATGTGGTTCTTTCGCTAACGGATGTCGCGCCTGTGAGAGATTTCCATCGCCACTTCTCAGCCTCCTGCCCGGCGGTGACCATGCGCATGTTCGGGAAGAGTTCTTCGAGGCGTTTCCACACGGCGGGGTCGGCCTTCTTGAGGTTGCCAAGGCGGCCGGCGATGGCAAAGTGTGAAGGAACGCCACTTCGATCAAAGACCGGCCACGAGAACTGTCCAGCAAGGTTTGAGTTGAATACAACGACTCTGGGAGTAGGCGTGTAGTCGAGTTCTTCTTTCTGTAGATATTCAAGCAAGGCGAGATAATGTTTACGCCGCCGATCGGCGCTAGCCTGGACGGCTTGATTGACCTTGTGAAAGTAGTCGTCGAGAGGCTTGTCGAGGCGGAATCCCGAGCGAAGATCGCTCAGCACATGCCGGGCGGATTCAGCTTCGAGAACGCTCCGCTCCCCGAGCAGCATTGCCTGAATGAGAGATTCTCGATCCACCATCACCAGGACAGTGGCACCAAGTTTGCCCGGGACCAGTTCGGCTTCAAAAATGGACAAGGACTTCGAGACCTGGCGGGATTTCCATTCCAAACGAGGTGGCGAGTTCCAGCGCGGGTCTGGAGAGAAGCGGCTCGAAGTTTCGAAGTATCGCTGAGCCGAAACGAAGGATTGCGGATTGGCTACGCGGCTGAGGACCAGCATAGCGGGGAGCACAGGCAGACCGGCAGGAGAGCGGGTTTCGCGGAAGGCAAAAGCATGTGTGATGGCCCAGAAGTTCTGGTCTGCCGGGTCACCTGCCACATCACCGAGGAAGTCGCCGCCGAGTTGTGGGCGCTCAGCGGCAACGGGCTGCTGGATGGGCAGAAACTGGGCGGGCAGACTCAAGGCAGCCACTCCACTGAGCTGGACTTCGGAATAGCCACTGGCCTGGACCAACTTGCTTGTGCAGGAGCTGAGCAAGCAAGCCATGATCAAAATCAAAAAAACGCGCATCTGGAACCGCACCCCTCATGGTATGCCATCGGTCGATGTTAAGCTTGAAAGCGAAGCTGCTTTTACGGGCGCGTAGCTCAGTTGGTTAGAGCACCTCGTTTACACCGAGGGGGTCCGGGGTTCGAGTCCCTGCGCGCCCACCATTTCTCCACTCCCTCCGATTATCGCGCCCAATATCGCGGACGTTTTGCTCACTCTCCTTCCGGGCCTCTTCACTTCCGATCCCTCCTAGCTTCCGTGGCGGGTTATCTCGCCGCCTGCTCCCGGAAGGGCGAATGGCTTTTCCGGATAGAGGATCTTGACACCCCCCGCGTGTGCTCCGGTGCCATTGACGCAATCCTATCGACGCTTGAGGCTTATGGATTCGAACATTCGGGCGAGATTGTGTTGCAATCGAGCCGCCCAGAGCTCTAC
>CAZZGS010000204.1:0-7706 GCA_964653845.1 uncultured Bryobacter sp. | reverse complement strand
TAGAAAAGAATAGGCTTAAGACCATCGAGTCGAAAGTTTACCGGACACTAGTGACTGGAAATAAATCCAACTGGCAGAGCTGGGTGAATTGCATCAATAACGATCGAGGAGTATGCTCCATGTGAGGCCACCTTGTTGCTTGAACTTTGTTTCGCGACTAAATCATAGCTGCATCTGGCCTCACCCCTCAACTCTTTTCTTCTATTTCCCTAACGTTTTCAGTAGCTTGGCTCAGGCACTTTTTGCAAGTGCCTCGCGTGAACGTGGATTTCACACCCATGTGAGACGGGTAGAATCCGCGTTGCTGCGATTTGCTGGTGAGTTTGCCTTTGCCGTTGGTGGATGCGACCTCATCGCAGGTGTTGTTAAGAATGCATTTGATGACGCGCCGAGTGCTGTGGACCTCGGTATCGGTGCATTGATCGCTTGCACAGTATTGATATGAGATGGCGCGGTTGCCTGCTTGAAGTTGACCCATCCCTTTGCGTTTTTCGGAAAATTCGGACTGTTGCCGAGGGAGGATGGGAAGCTCAAATGGCAATGCAATTCAGGCTTAAGTTGTTTACTGTTAATCGGTTAGCGGCTCAACAGAAAGGCTAAGATGGAGAGACTCATTGTGTCCGGTTGGCGGCTATCTTGGAGAAAACCGTTAAAAAAGCCAATAAAACGCACAGTAACGCGTCAGGCTCGTGCCTTTGCGATCTGCGCGACAGCCGCTCTAACCGAGGCTCCATCCACCGGCCGAACCAGGCGCGCGACCTCCTTCCCATCCCTCAAAAAGATCAACGTCGGCCACAGCGTCACCCGAAAGGAACGGCCCAAAGGTCGCCCCTTGCCGTCCTCAATCTTGATATGAGTTACCAGCGGCTGGTCCGCTAATGCAGACGCCAATAGCGGCTGAGCGGCGCTGCAATACCCACACCATGGAGTTCCAAATTCAAGGATAGCCGGGCCTGCAAGCCCATCGATCTCCGAACGTGCGGGCTCCAGTTTTGCGTAGCTGCTGGTCATCGACATTAGATCAATCCTCTGCTTATCTAGATGGATCGCGGCGTCATCCCGATTCCCAATCCGATTCTTCGGCGCGTTTCGGTTCGTCCCGAATCAAGGACCGGTTAGCGCCGCCGGCTTCAGCTTTCTGGCCGGAGCAAGGCGACCCGCAGCATGCGGGCGGCCCCCTGCGGAGAATGCTACCAAGTGGCGCGGACGTTAGCTACCGATACCAGGAACGGGAATGTCGCCGTGCAGGTGGCTGTCGAAGCCGTCACGGTACCGGCCAACGGGTCGCAGGCGAGCGTCTGGTCGCCTCCAACTTCGGAGGAGAGCCGGAGCATTACGATTGTACCGACGGGGACGTTTGACGCGGAGATCGCCACGTTCACCGGGGTGTTTGCATTGATCTGGATGTCCGGTGACAGGAAATTCAGGGAAGGCCTACTGGGTGCGGCGACATTGTTGACGGAAACGATCCGGAGGGACGGAATGGGGGTAAGGGCCGGCAGCGGCGGATTAAAGAGCGGTCCGACGATGGCGGCTGGGCTTGAGTTGCCTGCCGGGTCGCTACCGGTATTGATCCTAATATATCCGGTGCCAGCATTTGTGCCTTGATTTGGATTAGAACCGCCAATTGCACTCAACCCTTGTATGCTCGGTATCACTGGCGCAATCAAGTGAATACTTCCTCCCGAACCGGGCCCCCCTTGACAGCCGGCAATGTCACCAGTGATGGAACTGTTACTTAGATTGCCGCCTCTTGCATCTATTACACCGAAGGGGCCAACAACGTCGATTCTTGTTGTACTCACAATGCGAATGGCACCCCCGCCCGCGCCTCCTGTACCTCCCACTTTGTCCGCAGTATTGCCCCATCCGCCCCCGCCGCCGGAGCCGCCATACATGGGAATGAGATTGAAGTTTCCATAGGTCACCGGGTTTCTGTTAGCAGTGGCGGGGCTGCCAGTGAGTTGGTGGGAGGGTAATCCTCCAATGCATTGCAGCGCCACCGCAGAGAGGAGACCGCCAGGCCCACCTCCAGGCCCAGCACCAGACTGGGGAGCAACCCCGGCTCGTGACCCCGCTCCGCCAGGATATCCCCCCGGCCCGGGTATGCTGCTTAAGCGGTTCGCCAGGTATCCCGCTTCATTAGTACTAGGATTCATAGCGACGGGATCCGTTGCTTTGGCGTCGATCGTACCGGCCACGCGGACGTCTCCGGTCGCCAGGAAAACCACACCCACCGCGGGGTTCCGCATCTTGTTCGCGCGCAACTGTAAGGTGGTTCCTTGGGCGATGGTGATCGTCGTGAAATGAAACACGTTGTCGCCATCCGCATCGATCCCCAGGGCCACGGGATCGAAAATCACGGTACCGGCGCCCGTTGCGATATTCAGCGCTCCATCCGCCCCCGTCGATCCGCTACTAAACGGTTGCGCCATTCCTGGCAGCGCCGCCAGCAGGATTGCCGCCGCCGCGATGGTAATTTGTTTTGTCTGCATTCTGATTCTCCTTATTCTGTATAAGATCTATTGGACCGCTGGAAGAGTAATTTCCAAGGGCTTGGTGATAATTTGCCGCGCACGAGGCTGCGGAATGACGATGACCACGGGGTTGGTTTCCGCGCCGGCTTGCAGCCAAAGCGTATCGACGGCTAGCGGTACCCTGGGTAGGATGAACTCGCCGTTTTCAGAAGTTTTGTAGCTGCCCGGCAGGCGCGTACGCAACACCTGAGGCGAAACAGGCTCACGCCGCCCTCCTGGAGTTTGCCAGGTCCAGGCCAGCGACTCCGGCCCCACGCCGTTCCAGTAGACAATCTCCACGGGATGTAGGCCCGCTTTGAGTTCGGCCTGCGTGTCGTATGGCTTGCCGTCCAGCAGAAAGCTTGCCCCCGCCCGGCCATCCAGCCAGAAACGATAAGTGCCCGGCTCTTCGATGAACAACCATCCCTTGTAACGAACCGCCACGTCCTGTGCCCGGCCAAGCCCCAGAGGGTCCGAGCCGAAGACGGCTTCGGGATTGGGTTGATGCACCGAGCTGGCCACAAAGAGGCGGTTGGGGGAAAGCTCAGTCAAGTCCGGTCGCTGGGCCACGGCTTGTTCAAAGAAGAAGACTTCCGCCGTCAGGCCGCTGGCATAGAGGGCGAGATCCACTCCGGCCGCCGCTTGGCCATCGGCGTGGCGGGCGACGCCGGCCAACTGCTGGCCTGAGTCCGGCGTGATGGCGAGCGAGATGGGTTGCGAGGAGCGCACGGTGCCATCGGCATCGCGAATCAGCAATTGGATTTCGAGGTTGGCGACGCCGTAGGGCACCGTGAAGAGTAGTTCGGGTTCGCCGGCGGCTAAGGTGGCGATGGCCACACGGTTCGCCAGGACGGTGGTGACGGAGCCGGCCTGTCCGTCCGCATCGGCGACTTGTAAGCGCAAGCTTTGGCCGGGGTAGACTTTTTCATCCAGGCCCAGAGTCAGCGGCAGCTTGCCGCTTCGCGCCGCCGTGGCGCTTTGTTCCGGTTTAGCGGCCAGCGACATCGCCGCTGGAGCCACGGCCGTGTTGTGGACCACCAGGTTGGGGGAGGAGGCGACACTATTGTTGGCGAACGTTGACGGATCGAAGAAAATATTCAGCACCGATACCGGTGGCGCAACAGCCGAACGCGCTGAAGCAGAGGTATTGTTGACCGGATCGAAGAAAATATTCAGCACCGATACCGGTGCCGCAACAGCCGAACGCGCTGAGGCAGGGATATTGTTGGCCGGATCGAAGAAAATATTCAGCACCGATACCGGTGGCGCACCAGCCGAACGCGCTGAGGCAGGGGTATTGTTGACCGGATCGAAGAAAATATTCAGCACCGATACCGGTGGCGCACCAGCCGAACGCGCTGAGGCAGGGGTATTGTTGACCGGATCGAAGAAAATATTCAGCACCGATGCCGGTGGCGCATCAGCCGAACGCAGTGCGGCAGGGGTATTGTTGACCGGATCGAAGAAAATATTCAGTACCGATACGTTGGAACCGGCGAAGCCGCTCGCCTGGATCACGCGGAAGGTGTTGCCGGGCTCCAGTATGGTCAGCGAAGAGCCGCCGACAGTGGTGGCAACCACCGGATAGTCTCCAATGGCCGCGCCCGCAAGGTCGAGTGAGAAAGTAGCGGACGTGCTGGTGGTCGTAACGCTTGTCGCGTTTATTGCCGCTCCGCCGCCCAGGGCGAAGGTGGCCCCGCTCAGGTTCTGTCCAGCCACCGTGACGATCACCGTGGCGTTCGATTTGAAGCCGTTCGGCGTGACAGAGGAGAGAAACGGAGTTGCCGCAGTCACGGTGAACCCTCCCGCGGAGGGCGCCGCCGTCTCCCCGCCGGTGCGCAGGATCAATGGGCGGACGCCGGGGGCGGCGTTTTCGGCGACCACTGCGTTTACCGTAGCTTCGGTGGGCGAAATTACCGTGACGGTGGTTGTGACTCCGGGGCCGAAATCTGCCGTGGTCAAGCCTGCTTCAAAGCTGGTGCCGATGCCGCTAACCGTAACTGTCCCGCTTGCGTTCCGGGCAATCGAGGCCCCGCTGAACGATGCGATGGCGGCGGGGCCGGCGGTGACGGTGAAGGCGTTAGCGAGCGTGGCCGTTCCGCCGGGCACGGTGACGGTTAGCGGTTTCAAGCCCAGAGCGGCTGGGCCTTGGACGGTAATATCCGCCGTGAACTGGGTCGCGTTCAACAGCTGCACATTCGCGGCGCTGATGCGCGCATCGGTAGGGAAGCTCACTGTGAGCGGAGCGGCCAGGGCCAGGAAGCGGGTAGTAAAGGTGGCGGTCACCGTTTGCTGCTGGGCAATGGTGCCCGGAGTGAAAACAGTGATCACTGGCGTGCCGGGGACAATGGTCAGTCCGCCCGCCAGTGTGAGCACTTCGCCGCCGGTGGAGACCGTAATGTCGCGAGCGCCGGGGGCGGCGCTATCGGAAACCGTCAGCGCCAGGGTCAATGTGGTGGGGTTGACGATGGTCAGAAGGCCATTTGTAATGCCGCCTCCCGAGACTGCCGCCGTGGTCGTGTTGGTCAAGAAGTTTGTCAGCAAACCAGTCACCGTGATGGTTTGAGCGGCACCTTGGGGGACGCTGGCCGGGCTTGCTGAGACCAGCGAGGCATCGCTCCTGGTGACGGTGAGCGCATCGGTAAACGTGACGGAGTTTCCGCCGCTGGTGAGCGTCAGGTTGCGGGTACCGAGAGCGGCATTGGGTTCAATGGTGACTACGACGGCGGCTTGCGTTGTGCTAGTGGGGGTCACGCTATTCACGATGATTCCCGCGCCGAAGGAGGCCGTGGTTCCGGCCGCGAAGTTGGTGAAGCGGCCGGTGACGGTGAGCGGAAGCGCCACTGCGCCCTGGCGCGCGGTGTTCGGGCTGAGCTGCGTGACAACGGCGATGCCCGGATTGACCTGGAAATTGGCGAGCGTAGCTACTTCGCCGTTCGTGGTGGCGGAAACGGTACGGGGGCCAGTGGAGGTCGAATCGGATACTGTCAGGCGAGCCGAGAGCGAAGTGACGCTGTTTACCACCAGATTTGAGACCGTAATGCCCGGTCCGAAATTGAGTGCAGTTGTACTGACCAGGAAGTTGGTAGCGCTGCCGAGGACGGTGACGTCCAACGTGGCACCCTGGCGAAGCGAAGCGGGGTTGCTGCTCAGAAGGGCGGCGGGGCCGGCGGTGACAGTGAAGGCGGAGCCGAAGGTGAGCACCCCATCAACCACCGAGGTGACTCTCAATTCGCGCGGACCCGCGTCGGCCGTAGCGAGGACGCGGGCGGCGACGGAGAGTTGGGTGGGACTCGTGGCGGTGACGCTATCCACCACCACACCGGCACCGAGCGAGACGGTGGTGGAAGCGGCGAAGTTGGTAAAGCGGCCTTGCACGGTTAGAGTGAACGATTCCTGCTGGCGAGTAGTAGCGTTGGGCGTGGCAGAGATCAGCGCCGGCACTCCGGAATCAATCGGGAAGCCGCCGGTGAGAGCGGCCACCTCAGCGCCGGTGGTCGCTGTGATCGTTGTCGTGCCGACGGTAGCGGAGGCGGGGACATTGGCGGTGGCAGTGATCTGAGTAGTTGAGTTGATCACTACGTTTGTAAAGGTAACGCCGGGGCTGCTGAGGGTGGTGCCCGTAGCGAAGTTGGTGGCTGAACCGGTGAGGACGATCTGGAATGGCCCTTCGTTTTGTTTGGCGCGGCTGGGGAGGGCCGAGAGCAAGCGGGCTTGTCCGGCGGTGATGCTGAAGGCGGGGCCAGAGAGGACAAGACCTCCCCCCGAAACCGTGACGGTACGAGGCCCGGCGGTCGCTAAAGGACTGATCGTGATGGCCACGTTTAGAGTTTCGTCGTCGACGGCGGTAACGGTATTAGTAAGAACGCCTTCGCCAAAACTGACGGTTTGAGTGGCTTGAGTCCAACGGGTGAAGTCACCCTTGATCGTTACGGTAGCGGTCTGTCCCTGGGCGGGGGAGGCGGGGACGGCGACGGCTGAAACGAGCACGGCGGTGCCGGGATCAATGGTGAAGGCGTCAGCGAGGAATGCGCTCCGTCCGCGTGTAAATATCGCGAGCGAGCGCGGGCCGGGCGCGGCGTTACGGGTAACAGAGATCGGGATACTAATGCTGGTGGGGGAGAGTACGGTCGCACCGCCGGTGAGGGTGATGCCAATCCCTGAGAACAAGATCTCGCCCAGACCCGCCTGTTCGAAGTTTGTTGCCCGGCCGGTTACGGTAATGGTGGCGCTCTGGCCTTGCGTGACGTTGCCGGGTGCGGCGGAAAGCAAAGTGGGTGTGCCTTGGTTCACCTGGAAGGCCAAAGGCAGTTCGAAAAACTGCGCGCCAGTGGTGACCCGCACGGTGCGGCTGACACCCCCAACGGGAATGAAGAAGGTTGGGTCCACGAACACGCGGAAGATCGCGGAGGTATCAAAAGAGATGGTCGGAACGCCTACCTGGGTGATGCCTTCGCCGAGGCTGATCGTGCTGAGCGAAGTGAAGGAAGTGGATTCGTTGGTGACGCTAAGATCCAGCGTTTGCCCCTGCTGGCCGCTATTGGGTGTAATTGAAGGGGGTAGCGAGTTCGTGATCCTGAGAGCATCGACGGCGGTGGCGGTTTCGTCGCCCGTGGTGATGGAGACGTTGCGCGGGCCCGTGGCGCTAGTGTTTGCTACCGTGATCAGCGCTGTCGCCGTGGTGGCTGACGAAACGGTGAACTCCCTTACTGTAATTCCTTCGCCGAAATTGACCATGGAAAGGCCAGTTTGGAGGTTCATATTGGTAACGGAGAGCGAAACAGGCAAGGTTTGCCCACGCCGGGCGACGCCTGGCGAAATCGAGAGGATTTGCAGCGGGGCGGCCAGGATGTTGAGCGCGTCGATAGCGGTGGCGGTTTCGCCTCCAGTGGTGATGGAGACGTTGCGCAAGCCTGCGGCACTGCTGCGAGCTACCGCGATTTGCACCGTCGCCGTGTTGAAGGAGGTTAGGGTGAACTGGCTAACCGTAATTCCGGCACCGAAATTGACTACGGAAGGACCCGCTTGAAGGTTCATGTTGGTAACGGTGAGCGTGACGGGCAAGGTTTGCCCTTGAACGACGAAAGTGGGCGAAATCGAAAGCCCAAGCACAGGGGCGGCATCAACGAATAGCGCGTCGAAGGCGGTAACGGTTTCTCCCAGCGTACTGATGGAGACGTCGCGTTTTTT
>CAZZGS010000203.1:4477-7716 GCA_964653845.1 uncultured Bryobacter sp. | reverse complement strand
CGCACGCTGGCAAAAGCGATTTACTAATCCAGTCCATTATCAGGAGAGCGTAAAGAGTTACTTTCGGCTCATTGCCGGCGTAGACGCGGTAGTGGGAGACATCCTCAAAACCCTCGAACGCCGGGGCCTGGCCGACAACACTGTCGTCGTCTTCAGCTCTGACAATGGATATTTCCTCGGAGAGCGTGGCTTGGCCGACAAGTGGTATCTCTACGAGGAATCGATCCGCACTCCGCTTATTGTCTACGACCCGAGATTACCAGCGAAACTTCGCGGCAAGACCCGCAACGAAATGACACTCAATCTCGATGTGTCGCCAACCTTGATTTCGCTGGCAGGCTTGCCCGTGCCAGAAGCGGTGCAAGGTCGAAACCTTATGCCGCTGATCGAGGGCGGGAAGCCCGCCTGGCGTAAAGATTGGTTCTACTCACATCTCTTCGGCGGAAACCCGCCAGCCGTCACTATCCCAAGAAGTGAAGGCATCCGCAATGAGCGCTACAAATACTTGCGCTGGGTAGATCCAAAGCCTGCAGTGGAAGAAGTCTACGACCTGAAAAAGGACCCGCAGGAGTTAACCAACCTTGCATCAACACCGCTTCGGGCTAAGCTGGAATCTCGCTGGCGTCAATGGAATACTTCACTTGAGCGATGGAATTCCAGCCAGAAATGGAGCGACCCGGCATGACCAGTCTTACTCGCAGAGGATTTCTCGGCAGCGCAGTCCGCCGCAGGCGTCCGAACATCGTCCTCATCATGGCCGACGATATGGGCTATTCCGACATTGGTTGCTACGGTAGCGAGATCGAGACACCCAATCTCAACCGGCTGGCCAATGACGGCGTTCGCTTCACACACTTCACCAACACGGCGCGATGTTGTCCATCCCGGGCTTCTCTACTGACGGGGCTCTACTCGCATCAGGTGGGTATCGGGCACATGACGGGCGATGACGGCCTGCCAGGCTACCGCGGCACGCTGAGCCGTCAACATGCAACCATCGCCGAAGCACTCAAACCTGCTGGATACAAGAGCGGAGTCTTTGGCAAATGGCACGTCTGCCCTAACGGGCCAAAGCATCGAGACAATTTCCCGCTACAGCGTGGCTTCGATTCTTTTGCCGGGACACTCGATGGAGGAGGCAACCACTTCGACCCATCGCGATTTATGATCGGCAACGACGTCCAGCCGAGGGCGAAAGATGGCTTCTACTTCACAGACGTAGTCGCCGACGCAGCAAGTTCTTTTATTCGTGAACAGGAAGGCACAGGCAAACCTTTTTTCACTTACCTCGCCTTCACCGCTCCGCACTGGCCATTGCACGCCTTTGAACGAGACATCGCCAAGTACGCCAACCGCTATCGGGACGGCTGGGACAAAATTCGACAAGAGCGTTACGGGCGCATGAAGAGGATGAAAGTGGTCGACCCCAAGTGGGGCATGGCTGAACGAGATGCAGAGGTACCGGCCTGGCAAGACGCCAAATCAAAGGATTGGCAGATGAGGCGCATGGCTGTTTATGCCGCCCAGGTAGAAACGATGGATAGAGCCATTGGCCGCGTCCTCGATACTCTCCGCAAGACCAAAGCGATGGAAGACACTCTGGTAATGTTTCTGGCGGACAACGGCGGCTCAGCCGAGATCTTAAACGACAAGGCCGGCCTGCCAGCCTACTCCACTCATACTCACGATGGTGTGCTGATGCAACGTGGAAACGACAGCAATACGATGCCGGGGCCGGAAGCGACTTTTCAAAGCTACGGCCGGGAGTGGACTCACGTCTCGAACACACCCTTTCGAAAGCACAAGGCCGTGGTTCATGAAGGTGGAATTGCCACGCCTCTGATTGCACATTGGCCGTCCGAGCTAAAAACTCGCGGCCGCGTGAATCACGAAGACGGGCACGTCATAGACCTGATGGCGACCTGCTGCGACGTTGCTGAAGCCAGGCAGCCGAATGCCCTCGAAGGCAAGAGCCTGAGGCCAATATTTGAAGGCAAGACAAGGATCGGACATCAAGCTCTTTTTTACGAACACGAAGGCAGCCGGGCGATTCGCAAACAAGGCTGGAAACTCGTTGCGGACGCAAAACAGCCATGGGAACTGTACAACCTCAAAGAAGACCGCTGCGAGCTCAAAAATCTGGCCTCGGCAATGCCTGAAAAAGCATCTGCCCTTGAGAAAGACTACAAGCAGTGGGCAGCTCGCGCACAGGTCGTCGAGTGGTCTGAAATTCAGCGCATCAGGCGAGAACGCGCAAGCCAAAAATAGAAGTGCGCTTAGGCGAAGTAGAGGCCACCGTTTACTTCGATCGTCTGGCCATGAATGTATTTGGACTTATCAGAGCAAAGATACTGGATGACGTCGGCAGTTTCTTCGCTGGTGCCAAGGTAGCCTGCAGGAACATTTGCCTTGAAGGCTTCAAGCATTTGAGGCGTTGAAAATACCTCGTGGAAGTTGGTTGCGATCACGCCAGGCGCCACGCAGTTCACGCGCACGCCGGAAGGCGCCAGTTCTTTTGCCATCGCCTTGGTCAAACCAGAGACGGCACTTTTGGCTGTTGCATAGGCAGAGGCACCAGGCCCTCCGCCATTACGGCCAGCCACCGAGCCCACATTCACAATCCATCCACTCTTCTGCGCCACCATGTGCGGGATCACAGCCTGCGTGATGTAAAAAACGCTCGAGAGATTCAACATGATCGTCTGTTCCCAATGGCTCGATGGCATGTCATGCATTTTTTGACGTCCAATGAGCGAACCAGCATTGTTGACCAGGACATCGATCTTGAGCCCCTTGATCTTATCTGTGAAAGCTTGAACCCCTTCGAGTGTCCCAAGCTCTGCCTGGATCAATGTTGCGGTCGAGCCCGATACCTGCGACTGAGCCGCAACGGTTTCAGCGCCTTGAAGGTCGCTGGAGTAATGAATAAAGAGATTCGCTTTTTCCTTGGCAAAACCAAGAGCGGTGGCTGCACCAATGCCTTTGCTGGCACCGGTGATGAGAACGTTTCGCATTGAAGCTAGTTTATGTGAATTTAATTCTGAAATAAGACAAATCAGCCTTGGATAGGATCAACGCTTACAATGAATGTGATCTGAACAAATGGAACGGCCACTAAAAACGCTCGAGCGAGTTCTGTCCAAAGCAGGCTTGGGCTCCCGAACAGACGCGCGAAGCTGGATTCACGAGCGACGTGTAAAGGTAAACGGCAAGATCATCGAGAATCCAGAGCAGTGGGT
>CAZZGS010000203.1:0-4467 GCA_964653845.1 uncultured Bryobacter sp. | reverse complement strand
TGGCGATCCCGCGACGCCAGCGCCGAGCGAGCATGCTCGCGAGGATCGCGTCGAACTTGACGACCGCCTCGTTAAGACCGTCAAGCGCCTCTACGTCCTGCTCTACAAGCCAACCGGATACATCACCAGCAAAGGTGACCCTGAAGGCCGCCCCACTGTCTATGACCTGCTCAAAGACGTCCCGTCCTTCGTAGGCACCGTCGGACGCCTCGATGAAGACACCAGCGGCCTGCTACTGCTCACCAACGACACGATGCTGGCCGAGCGGATGACCAATCCCAACTTCCACGTCGCAAAAACTTACCTCGTAAAGTGCGCAACAAGGCTCAGCGATGAAAGTGTCCAAAAGCTTCGTGAGGGCGTGGAACTTAAAGACGGCATGACGCGCCCCGCCAAGGTAAAGCGTGTTCGTGACGCTGAATCAAAGACCTTCCTCGAACTCACCATCACCGAAGGGCGCAACCGGCAAGTGCGCCGCATGATCGAGGCGCTCGACAGCAAAGTGCTGAAGCTTGTGCGCATCAAACTGGGCCCACTCACGTTGGACGGAATGAAGTCAGGCACCTGGCGAATCCTCACCGAAGGCGAACTCAAGGAACTCCAAGGCCTTACACGCCAGTGAGACACTGTAGGGATGGGTCGTTCTGTATTCTCTAGATTCTTATTTTCTGTCTTTACTTTAGTAGTAGTCTCCGCGCAAGAGCACACGCCGCAAAACGAAAAAAATCCTCTGGCCAGCGATCCAACGGCTGCGGCATCCGGTCGTAAACTCTACGGCCAAGCCTGCCAGGCTTGTCATGGTGGCAACGCAGCAGGCAGCGAACGCGGCCCCGCTCTATCGACCGGTGCCTTCAAGCACGGCGCAAAGGACGGCGAACTCTTCCTCAACATCCGCAATGGCATCACAGGCACTAAAATGCCGGCTTTCGGCAAGCTCGAGATTACGCAAGTCTGGCAAATCGTCAGCTACCTCCGCAGCCTGAATGGAGCAGGCGGCAAGATCAACGAAGTCGTCGCGGGCAATCCGCAGAATGGCGAGATCCTCTTCTTTGGCAAAGCCGCTTGCGCCAGTTGCCACGAAGTCAGCGGCCGTGGCGGAATCCTGGGCCCAGATCTCTCCGATGCCGCGACCAAACCCGCAGAAACACTCCTCAAAAAGCTGCAAGACCCCAATGACATCCAACAAAAACGTCGCGGCCCACGAGTCGGAACCATCACAGTAACCACCCAAAATGGCGAGACCATCGAAGGCATCCGCCGCAACGAAGACAGCTTCACCCTGATGCTGGCAGACCGCACCGGCAAACTTCATACCTTCGACAAACAGACACTCAAAGCACGCAAAGATATACCCGTTTCGATGATGCCGGCAGACTACGCCAAGCGCTTCTCAGTCAGCGAACTAGAAGACATCGTCGCCTACCTCAAGACCCTCAACGAGCGCGATTTCTCGAAGACCATCAAGGCAACAATTCCCGCCGGCCCCCTCACCTACGACCGCATCAAAAACGCCGCAAACGAACCCCAGAACTGGCTCACCTACTGGGGCGATTACGCAGGCCACCACTTCACCAAACTCGACCAGATCACAACCACCAACGTAAAGAACCTCCAGACCAAGTGGGCCGTCCAGATGCCAGGCGATTCTATTCTCGAAACCACTCCAATCGTCGTCGATGGAATCATGTACACAGCGGGAATGCCCGGGCAGGTCTTTGCACTCGACGCCCGCACCGGTATGGAGATCTGGAAGTATCAACGTCCGCAAAAGAAGGTCAACGCCTTTGAGAGCAATCGCTACAATCGCGGCGTCGCCGTCCTTGGCAATCGCGTCTTCTTCGGAACCCTCGACGCAGCCCTCATCGCCCTCGATGCCCGCACCGGGCGGCCCCTCTGGGAAACACAGGTCGCAGACACCATGGAAGGTTACAGCATCACGGTGGCCCCGCTGATCGTCAAGGACAAGCTGATCGTAGGCGTAGCCGGAGGCGAGCACGGCATCCGCGGCTTTCTCGACGCCTATGACGTCGTAACTGGCAAGCGCGCCTGGCGCTTCAACACCGTTCCCGGCCCTGGCGAAATAGGCCACGACACCTGGAAGGGCGACAGTTGGAAGTTAGGCGGCGCACCCACCTGGCTGGGATGGCATCGACATCGACTTTGGCGGAGGCCCCACCTGGCTCACCGGCAGTTACGATCCAGAACTCGACACTCTCTACTGGGCCACCGGCAACCCCGGCCCCGACATGGACGGCGAAATTCGCAAAGGCGACAACCTCTTCTCTTGCTCTGTAGTCGCGCTCGACCCCGCCACCGGGAAGCGCAAGTGGCATTACCAGTTCACCCCCAACGACAGTCACGATTGGGATGCAAACCAGGACCTCGTCCTCACAGAGCAAGTGATCGACGGCGTCAACCGCAAGCTCCTGGTCCAGACCAACCGAAACGGCATCTTCTACGTCCTGGATCGCACCAACGGCAAGCTGATCTTCGGCAAACCCTACGTGCGCCAAACCTGGAATGCCGGCTTCGAAGCAAATGGCCGCCCCAAAGTAATCCCCGACACAGACTCGTCTCCCGAAGGCCGCGTGGTCTTCCCAACCCTCGTAGGCGGCACCAACTGGCAGAGCCCGTCCTACGATGCCTCTACAGGCCACCTCTTCGTCGTTTATGCCGACGGCGCGGAGCGCTTCATCCGCGAGAAATCGACCTATGAACCAGGCAAAGCCTACTGGGGTGGCCGCTCTGTCTCAACTGGCGAAGCTCCAGTAACGGGTATCAAGGCAATCGATACCAGGACTGGCGACGTGAAGTGGGATTACAAAATCTCGAAAGGCTCGCTCGCCGCAGGAGTCCTCGCAACCTCAACAGGCATCCTCTTCTCTGCAACGAGCGAAGGCAACCTCATTGCCCTTGAAGCCAAAACCGGGACTCCGCTGTGGCGCATGCAAACCGGTGCCAGCACCGCCGCATCCCCGATCAGCTACTCAGTGAATGGCAAGCAGTACATCGCCGTCGCCTCCGGCATGGTGCTCTACAGCCTCGCGCTCCCCGACTAAAACGTGATCCAGCGCAAGCCCGGAACGCGTTCGAACTCACGAACATTGCGGGTAATCAACGTCGCATCCAGAGCCAGGGCAGTAGCTGCAATCAAGTAATCATTCGGCCCAATCGGCGTCCCAGCCCTTTGCAAATCTGCCCGGATTCGTCCATACTGCATCGCGGCTGCTTCATCAAAGTGAATCAGCTTGTAGGACTGGATCACCTCTGAAAGTTTCGCCAGACTCCGCGCAACATATTCAGTTTTCCATGCACCAAAGGCTAACTCGGCCAAGACTATTGCGGGTAAGCCGATTTCATCGATCGATAACTTTCGAATCTGCTGCCTGGCCTCAATCTCGCCATTCATCAGCGCTATGCAGATATTAGTGTCGAGTAAGTACATCAGCTTAAGTTGATATCTCTCAAATCACCGAAGTAGCGGTCTTCGTTCGTGATTTCCAGAGAAACAGCCCCAGCACGGTCCAATCGATCAAAGTGTTGATCCCAATCAAAATGTGAATCCGTATTCGTCGCCTGGATCATATCCAATACAAAACCGGACAGCGATTTGCCGCTAGCCTTGGCGCGAGACCTTAAGTCCTCGGCGATACCGTCCGGTACATATAAATTGAGCTGTGCCACGTATACAAGTATACTTGCGCACGTATACTCAGTCAACTATCAGGTCGACGGTCACCGGGCAGTGGTCGCTGCCTGTGACTTCATTCAGCATATCGGCCCCGCGCAATCGTCCAACTTCTTTACTTTGAAGCACATGAAAGTCAATGCGCCAACCTATATTCCGCGCCCGTGCCCCCAGCCGCACACTCCACCACGAATACTTTGTTTCTTCCGGATGCTGGTTTCGCCACGTATCCGTCCAACCGGATTTCAAAAACTGATCCATCCAGGCGCGCTCTTCGGGCAAATATCCCGGGTTCTTCTCGTTGTCTTTGGGCCGCGCCAGATCGATCGGATAAGGGGCGATATTGTAATCTCCGCCTAGAACAACCGGCTTGCCCTGCTTGCTCAACTTCGCCAAATGCGCCGCCATCGCATCGCAATAGCGCAGCTTGTAATCCAGCCGCTTGCCCGCTTCCTGCGAGTTCGGAAAGTAAGCGCTAACGGCAAAGAATCGATCAAACTCCGCAGTCAGCACACGCCCCTCGCCGTCAAATTCCTCATACCCAAAACCGGCGGTCACGTGCTTAGGGGTGGCTTTCGAAAGGATCGCCGTCCCGCTGTAGCCTTTCTTCACCGTAGCCGGAAACCACTGCTGGTAGTAATGCCCGAGCGAAGTTACTTCCTCGGGAATCTGATGCTGATCGGCGCGTACTTCCTGCAGCATCACCACATCGGCATCATGCGTCCGCATCCAGTCGGCCAGGCCAGACTTAGTACATGCCCGAATCCCGTTGATATTCC
>CAZZGS010000202.1:6922-7759 GCA_964653845.1 uncultured Bryobacter sp. | reverse complement strand
TCCGCACGCTTGTTGAAGGCGTCAACAAACTGGGTACCCTCATGGAGCCGGTTCAGGATAATTTCCGTCCAACTGGGCATCGGGTAGTTCCAGGCGACGGGTACGATCTGCGCGCCGAGACGGCTGAGGCTGACCATAACGGCATAAATCTGCTTTTTATTGGTGCTCTCGATGTAGACGCGGCCCTCGTGGAAATCGAGCAGAACGGGCACCTGGGTGCGGGATACTTCCGTGGCGTCGATGCCCTTTTCGTCGACGGTACGCTTGTCGGTGGGCTGAAGAAATTTGTAAGGGCGCTCGAGCAGGACATAGGAGCTCTGTTCCTTGATGGAGGGTAGATCGCTCGTATTCTTCCACTCGTTGGCCACGGCCCAAAGACCGAACCAAGGGATCGTGGCGTGGATCTGGAATGCCTCGACCGAGCGGCCAAAGCCCGCGCCTTCGAGTACTTCCGAGGGCAGCACGGCGACGGTGCCGTCGATCGCATCGGCGACATGGTGGCGGGCTACTTCGATCTGCTGCTCATCGGTGAGTTCCTGTTCTTCGTCCATGCGGGGGGCGCTGTAGGGATTGATACCCATCGCGTCGCTCTTGTAAAGCCGGGCGGCAGCGCCAGCGGCGAGTTGCGAAGCGATTGCCATGCGCGCGGGGTCGGCAAGGTGGATCGAGAAGTCCTTGAGCGACTCTTTCACCAGCCCGGCGATCGCCCAGTTACCACGTCCAAACATTCTTTACTCCTGCTTTCTGATTGAGGGGTTCGATCCGCCTGCCGACTGGCGGCTATGGCGACAGACCCTCCATGATACCGTTCCCGCCGGATTCTGCTGCGCTCGCTTG
>CAZZGS010000202.1:0-6912 GCA_964653845.1 uncultured Bryobacter sp. | reverse complement strand
CCCTCCATGATACCGTCCTCTGTCGATTCCGCCGCGTTGGAAACCGAGAACTATGAAATCAGCAAGATCCGGCTTCATCCCGGATGGAAGGCCGCCGGAACGAGCACATTTTTCTTGCGTGGAATGCACTAGTTTGGCCTCTCGCGATACCGGTAGCGATTCCATTGGGTCCATCGCTTTATCGGCGTCAGCAGTCTCCAATCTGTTAGATTGAGATCCTTGGACCAAAGCAGCGAATGCGCGATGAGAAGGCAGCCCAACTCGCGCACTCTGCTCGACCGCCTATGTATTCCCTGATCAGGACGCCCGAATGAACCGCTTCACCCTGCGCTTGCTGCGCCCCGAATCCCGCTCTGTAGAAAGCGGTCAGTTCGACGTTCAACCCGAACACGAGCAGGCACGCAAAATTGTCGGCCTGATGAAGGAGTTCTTCCGCGGCCGCCCTCCGGAGTTCCGTGACAAGCTCACGTTTCTCAAGAAGAGCGAGCTCGAAATGGAATGGCTGGCCGCGCCTGGAGGCGTGGCTTTCGTCAGCCTGTTGCAGGGAAATGAGCCGGTCTCGATGTGCGTTTTGCTTTCCGGGATGGAGAACGAGGCCGATCTCGGCATACTAACGGGCTATCGGAGCGGCGTGGTGGAACCGTTCTTCGGCCAGCTTGCGGACGAGGAAGAGCGCCAGATTTTCAGCATCGAACGCCCGCTCGCTCTGCTCACCGTCGTTCCCGGCCAACCGGAACTCACGCCCACCATCCACCTGCTCCACACCGCTCTCGCGGCCGTTTTCTTCGACGCCGTGGGGCGGATGGCCTAAAGTTTGTAGATTATGGCTGGAACTTAGCGGCGCAAGTCGAAGTTCACAGAATCTCCAAATGGATAGCTCTTCCTGCTACCCGGCAGCCCATACGAGAGGGGGACGAAGAGAGGGACAGCCGAGCGGAGACTTTTTCAACAGCCCGGCGATTGCCCAGTTACCACGTCCAAACATTCTTTGGTCCTGCTTTTTGACTGAGAGATTTTGACTGAGAGATGCGACCGGCCCCGGGGGATTCAGGGACGGCTAGCGTCCACCCGTCGGCTAGCGGCTTTGGCGACAGACCCTCCATGATACCGTTCCCGCCGGATTCTGCTGCGCTCGCTTGCGGAATGCAACTACGGGGTATTGCGTCATTGGGCCTAATTGCCGATGGATGCATTTCGAAGGGATTCGTTCCAAAGGAAGCGTTTAGCCTCGCGCTTAGGCGAAGAACATCGGCTGAACGCTTGAGCCTCATCCAATAAGGCGGGATCGCCCATCGCTGGTAGACTGAATATCGAGAGGTTCCGATGCCACTTCAATCTGTCGTTGTGAGCGATCCTGAAATTCTTGGTGGAACTCCATGTTTTCGTGGAACTCGCGTGCCTGTCGATTCCATGATCGACTACCTGGAAGCAGGCGATAGTCTGGATGAATTTCTCGACAACTTTCCTTCCGTAAGCCACGAGGCTGCTATAGCCGCTCTTGAAGAGGCCAAGGCGCTATTGACCAGTCCGAGATGAGGATCCTTGCTTGACGAAAATTTACCTCGCAAGCTATGTGGATACCTAATTGGCCAAATTTGCCACACGGTCGTCGAATGTGGATGGTCGGGCAAGAAGAATGGTGAGTTGCTGGGTCTGGCCGATCTCGAGTTTGACGTCCTGTTGACGCTCGACAAGAACCTGCCTTACCAGCAGAATCTGGATACTAAACGAATTGCTGTGCTGATCGTTCGTGCGCGGTCAAACCGAATTCAGGAACTTCTCCCGCTCATTCCAGAATGCCTTTCAGCGCTGGAGAGCATCGAGCCGCAACAAGTAGTTTGCGTCAGTTCTTTGCCACCGCGTTGAGACACCCAGGCATATTCGAACCTATAAGTCCCAGGGAATCGATGGCGACTTATGTGCTCTTTGGCTAAGTCTTGCCCATCCGTGAAGAAGAGTTTGGAGTCCCTTGGTGGATGCTTTTCGAACTTTATACCTCGCCCCGTGAGTGGCTGAGAGGTTGTTGTTTAAGCAGGTGCGACGAGTTCCTAAATCGTCGATGCTTCAATGAGCACTCGTCAGGACATCTTCTATTTGCCTTGGCCAACTTCGACACTATAGGCCGAGTTGGCCCTCGATATATGCCTTCAAGATGTCAATGCCCGCGTCGCCAAGCTTGCCTCCCATCTTCAGAAGGAAGGCCTTAACTTTCTGACCGGCGCTGATCTGATCTTCAGTCGGGACGCCCTTATCTGCAATCTCATGCACGGCAGATGTGAGTTCCTGTGACCGATCTCCGCCGTGCTGGCGAACCAACTCTAGGATCTTTTGGTCTTCCGGTGATAGTTTGCCATTCCCAAGGATCTCCTGTGCGATTGCATTGTTTACCGTTTCGATCGTTTGCGCCGAGATATTGAAGGTGACGTTAGGTCGCCCGTCATTCTTAACCGACAACATGGGACGACCGCTCGTACCAACTCCAATCGAAGAAATCGAATCCGGCAGCAGAATAGTGCTGTCAACGAGACGCGCGATGAGGTTCCACGAGGCTGGTTCGGCGCTTTCGACGAGCTCGGATTCGAGACGATGACGAATATCGAGCAACTTTCTCTCCCGCTCGTGTTTTAGGTCGACAAGGAGCCGCTTGGCTTCTTTCCCGTACCGAGTGAGAACTTCTATCACCTCCTTGGGATCAAGATGTTTGCTTCTGAGTATTGCTTCTGCCGCGTGCGGATCGGAAACGCAAAGATCAAGCAAGTGCGAGAAGTCATCGAATTCACGAGCTAAATTAGCCGACTTGGCTCCCTGCTCACCATGAAATTCGTAGGCCACGCCATTGTCCGTCCTGAACTGACTCAGGCGGATCGAGGCGCGACCGCTCCGTGCTAGGTAATCCCGAAAGAGTTGAAGAAGCCTATCCACTTCGTTGGCGTAGATTCGCCCAGAAGGAACATAAACGCGAAAAAGCAGTCCGCCATCTACATCAGCGAGAAAGCTTACGGCAATCGTGGTTACCTGTGCATTTCTTTTGTAAGACAGGAGGTTCACCTGGTGCATGTCCAAGAGCCCATTGACCATCATCATCGTCGAGGACGATGGTTGATGGAAATTTTCGCTATCCTCCGACTGCCTCCCTGAGAGGAGTGCTTCGTATACGAACACAGCGTTCGGAACGGAAGCAATGAGTTGCAGCAATTCCGTCGCAAGCTCCTTGTATGCTGGTAGCGCAAGTCGCTCATACGTATGCCCCGAGAGTTTGACGACTACAGCCTTAACCTTAAACTGTTGGAAATAACTCGCAATTTTTCTCCAGTTTTCTGGCTGAGAGTCGAGGTGCTTTACCTTGTATTGCCTGCCTGCAGTCGCAAGTGCACTGACAACACCTTCGTGATTCACTCCGCCTAGCAGCAGCACCAAGGGTTTAGAAGAGTCCAGATCATTCGGATCAAACGGTTCAGACTTTGCGCTCAACTTTAGCAAGACGCCCAAATGCGCTAACTGGCGACGCCTAGCAGTCCCGGCGCAAGCCAGCAAAAGTGCCAAGAAAGCGATTTGTTATTGGAAGGCCGGTGCGCTGTCGCCTAATTCGCGGTATCGAATGGCTTACGCGCCACTATTCGTTTTCGATACTCGCCAGTGACGAACACGAAACCGCAGCTATTTAATGGAGGTGGAATTTAGGACGGGCTGTATTGGAAAAACGATTCGCATCATCACTCGTTTCCGGACATTAGGCGACGCCGGCGAAGATCGTCATTCAGGTTCAGCAGCACACGCAAGTGCGTCTCGTCCGGCCTGGAATCTTCAACGTCAAGTAACGCCACAACGCGCTTACCATCCGGAGCAATATCGAAATTCGGCTGTATGCCAATGGCTGCTAAACGCTTTGGAGACCATTGTCGCGGCGTGCCCGCCCTCAATGAATTTCCTTCGGCCGTGATTGAGACTGACATAAGGTGGTCGTCCGGAGACCGGAAAAAGATTTCTCGTCCGTCATGGGACCACCGCGGCGAACGCGCTCCATCCATGGCCACCAACCACTTGCCGTCACGCGGCGGAGTTTGTGGAGAAAACGGAATAACGTAAAGCTGAAGGTTTCCGGATTCATTCGAGCCGTACGCTAACCATTTTCCGTCCGGCGAGATCGTTGGCGCAGCTTGTACGCCGGGTTGCGTTAACAAAGGCTGCGGCCGGCCCAGCCGCAGCGTACCGCCTGTCAGATTCACTGGTGCCGCCCACAAGTCGTAGCTCGTCTGCGGTTCATTTCGATGAAACGCGAGCCATGCACCGTCCGGCGAAAAGGACCAGGGCACCGCAGAAATCCCTGGGGCTGACGCCATTACCTCCATGGTTCCGGTGCCGTCCGACCTGGCGACAGTGATGCCCTTCTTAGTCACAAACGCGATGTATTCCCCGTTGGGTGTCCACACCGGGCAACACTCAACTTCTAAGCCAGACGTTAGCTGTGTCATTCTTTTCCGAACGAGATCATAGATCCAGATTTCGTCCTCGGATACTACTGCAAGACGCATCCCATCCGGCGACAACCGCGGACTCGTATAAGGACCCGTTTCGGCAATTACCCGGTCCTTCACACCCGAGGAGTCGAGCCAAGTCACGGCGTGATTCGATAGCGACGCACTTCGTCGATACACCACCGTGCCCGCAGCAGAAACGTTAAAATCGGCTCCGCGGAAATGGTCGACCGCCACTCCTGCGATGACGGGCGATGCCGCCCCGGTAAGTTCCAAACGATCCAGGTCGATCGGCGCAGCGAACACCGTTGCGCCGCGGTTGAACAAGAGGTAGCCGCTAGCCAGGTAGCGCGCCGTCGATGAATTCTGAACCAGTGTTTTAGCTGTAGCGCCGCCGGGCAGGAGTACTCGAATAGAACCATTCGCCACCCCGGTTCCGGAAACAAAGAGTGTGCCCTTTCCCCCCGGCAACGCGACAGGACTTCGATGGACCGTCACTTCCGCCGCCTCGCCTCGCAAAGTGCTGAAGGGCCGGGCCTCGCCCCCAGATGCAGGAATACTGGATAGCTCGCCCGATGTGCTCAGAGAAGCGATGATCTCGCCGCTCTCAGTCCATTTACCACCTCGGTCGAACGGAGCCTGACACAGCACAAGGGATTCCCCACCATCTATTGGCACCTTCCGTAGCTGGTGGGCGGCAAAATAACCGACCCACCGCCCGTCCGGCGAAAAGAAGGGCGAAGAAGCACCTTCCGTACCCGCCAGCGGCGTTATCCTCGTTTGATCGAGCTTACGAACCGCGAGTTGGCCGGACTCGACGAATACCAAAGTATCGCCGTCCGTAGAGATCGCCGCCTGCGACACTTCAGTTCCGACGTCCAGGTCCAGTGCGACTATCCGTCTGCCAGAATCGGCGCTGGGCGTCGGCCAGATTGTCCAGGCTAAGCCAATGCAGACCACTGCGGACGCGCCCGCCCACGCCCATTTGGCACGCCCGTGACGCGCTGGCTGAATTTGAGACGGAGCTATTTGTGGCTCTTCGGCAGGCGATCGCTCCGCTTCAGATTTGATAACGGGGGCGATGAATCGGTAACCCTTTCGCGCGATTGTTTCGATGTAAAGTGGGCGATCGGCAGAATCGTTCAGTAACTGGCGAAGCTTCGCCACAGCAACGTTGAGGCTATGATCGAAGGCGACAAAGGTGTCGCCTGGCCAGAGAAGTTGTCGCAATTCGTCGCGGGTGATCAGTTCGCCGGGCCGGTCAACCAGCGCCTGTAAGACTCTCAGTTGCTGTTCCGGAACTCGAAGGCGAACTCCACTCTTTCGCACCTCAGCGATGCTGAAATCTACCTCATAAGGTCCAAACCGCATCATCAACACATACTATCCGATTGTTTAGATCGGTGATTAAAAGGTAGCCTGCTCAATGACTTCAAAGGTATGCAGTACTTTACTCAGAATTGAGGTGACGTTGCCGCATTTCGCATTGTAAGGTTCTCTTCAGCCGTTCACCGCAATGTCGGACGAACGCATTTTCTGAAAGAAAACGGAGATCTCAATGATTAAACAATCGTCTGCTCGAATCGGTTTGGCAAGTACCGCCATGCTGGTTTTCTTTGTCGTGCTGCCTTCGCCTGCCGCTGCGCAAAACCCGGCGGGGCCGGCGAGCGCAGGCAAGCTGGAAGGAACCTGGGTGACACAAGTCACTTTCCGCGACTGCCAAACCGGGTCACCCTTGCGGACATTCCTGGCTTTGAATACCTTCAATGAAGGCCAGACCATGATCGACACGACAACTGGGGCGAGTGCGTCGGCGCGGGCACCAGGCCTCGGGAAGTGGGAGAAGACCGGCCCCCAGACGTATAGCGCCACAACGCTGGCATTTCTGTTCAGCCCCGTTGGTACCTGGATTGGTGCGCAGAAGCTGACGCACGTAATTCAGGCCAGCGGAGGCGAGATCACGTTCACAAGCACAGTGGAAATCTCAAATACCGCAGGTAATGTCACTGTCAACGGCTGCGCAACCGCCGTTGGGCAGAAGCTCTGACCAAGCCTGTCTCAAATCTCGACGCAGTCCATTCCTGTGAAGGCTATTCGTGTCAATGCGTGCTGCATTCGAGTGTATCGTCGTAGTTCTATCGCGAACAGTAGCGAGTGGAGGAACCTGTTGCCTTGGTCGCGGGACCGGACACCGTTCCTCCTCCCATCGGCGGATGATGAGTTGATCCGATCCTGGTCTGCATTGCAGAATTCAGTCCACTCAGTCGTATTATCGGAATCTGCTTTCTGAGCGGATCTTCGACAAACCGGAAGTTGACGCTTGTAAAACGGCATTGCAAGAGGCCTTCAACGAGGATGCTCGCCGCAGGTAGAATTCGAACCTGGTGCGTCCTGAAAGACGCGTTGTTCTCACAGGTGCAAGTCCTGTCCGGGTAAG
>CAZZGS010000201.1:3569-7775 GCA_964653845.1 uncultured Bryobacter sp. | reverse complement strand
TGATTCCGATACCCGGCTTCACTATCAGTTGGCAGCCGCTTCATTTTCTTTGCTGGTTTTCTGCACTTTTTGCCATGGAGCGCTTGCAGCACGCAAGCCACATCCGCGCTATCTGACAATGTTCTTTCTAATGATGTCGGTCGGTGGTGCCATCGGCGGCTTCCTGATTTCGATTGCGGCGCCGATGCTGCTGCCCGGTTACTTTGAGCTCTACATTGCGCTCAGCCTTTTCGCCTTTGCTGCGCTGATGATGCTGTACCGCGAGCATTGGTCAACCGATATTCTCTGGACGGCTGCTGCCGTAGCCACGGTAGTTCTGGCCTACACCGAGATCCGAGCCGTGACAGAAGGAAGCCGTTTGATGGCTCGCAATTTTTACGGTGCACTTAGGGTTCAGGATTCAACTGCGGGAACCGACAAAGAAACATGGACCCGAACGCTGATCCATGGCACGATTAACCACGGCCTGCAGTTTCTGAGTGACGAGCGGGCTCAACTCCCCACCACCTACTACGGGCCCAACTCGGGCGTAGGTCTCGCTATTGCCAATACGTGGCAGATGAACCATCGCGTTGGCCTGATTGGCCTTGGAACCGGCACGTTGAGTTCTTATGCGCGCAAGGGTGACTACTACCGCATCTACGAAATCAATCCGTTGGTGCTCGATGTAGCGCGAACGAACTTCCGGTTTCTTAAGGGATGCCGCGGTACCTGCGACATTGTCCTTGGCGACGCCCGTGTCTCGCTCGAACGCGATGCAATTCAGAACTTCGATATCCTTGCGGTGGATGCATTTTCGGGCGACTCGATTCCCGTACATCTCCTCACCAAAGAAGCCTTTCAGCTTTACTTCCGTCACCTGAAAGGCCCGAACGGCGTACTGGCCGTGCACGTCTCAAACAAGCACTTGCGGCTCGGCCCGGTAGTGGAAAGGATCGCTACCAGTCTTGGGCTGAAAACGCTCGAAATTTCGAACGAAGAGATCGACGAAGCTCAAGTGTTTTCTTCCGATTGGGTTCTAGTCTATCGCCCGGAAGCGGCCATTGCGAAGATGCCGCTGGTCACCTCGGCCGGAGAGAAGGTTGCGGCCAGGCCCGAGTTAAGAACCTGGACCGACGACTACTCGAATCTCTTCCAGATCTGGAAGAACGACTAGACCTTAAAAATTATCCGATTGACAGCGAGAGAAATTTGCGGCAATATACTTTGCATGACCAAGTACTTTTCTTGGATTCATTATTTTCACCACAACAACTGGTCTGCCACGGATCTTTGCCCTGCAGGAGGGGCTACGCTCAGTGCTCAAGAACGCGAGCTGATTACGACGTCGTTGCAGCAATTTCAACTTGGGGAAGGCTCAGATGGGTTGGGTCTGATGCGCCGGGCCAACGAGTTCAGCAGCCGGAACGCTATCGATTCTCTGCCCGAGGCGATGCAGCGATTCATTCGTGAAGAGCAGCGCCATTCGGCGGTATTGGGGTTGTTTCTGGATCGGGAATCAATCCCCCGGCTGCATCGTCACTGGGTAGATCATCTCTTTCGACGGATACGCAATTTGGCTGGATTTGAGCTGATGTTGACCGTGCTGGTGACTGCCGAGTTCATCGCGATCCCTTACTACACGGCAATTCACGATGCGACGAAATCAGAATGTCTGCGCCGGATCGCCAGGAGAATCCTGAACGATGAGGCGCAACACCTGGAATTTCAGGCTGACAATTGGCTCAGGGTTCGCGTTGTGTGAGTGAGCCGGCCAGGCCTTTTCTGAGATAAGCTGTGCATCGAGAGGGGAGGGGATGCTATAACGATATTTCAAATTGGTTTCAACTAAGACAATCTGGAGGGCGACTCGCGGGCTAATCATCAGTGTGATTCTTACGCTCAATTTGGCTGCTCAGAAGCCCCCGGAGCCGAAAGTTTCGGAGGAGCCGGCTGCCCCGGCGAACTTGCTGGGGAAGGTCAACACGCAGGCAGGTGAGGCCCGCCGCAACGAGAACGTATTCATTACCGCCATCGACAACAATGCGCAGAAGGAGTCGAATGTCCGGGTTGGGATGACCGCAACGGCAATCACTGAATTCACCGCTGCATCGAGATTTTTTGGTGCGGAGTTTGGGCTCGCGCCAAGCAATCCGATCCATCTGGGGGCTGTGAGATCACGCAGAGATCTGCACGGGAACCTGAATTGGACACACGTGAATTCGGTTTTTACGGCCCGGAGTTTCTTTCAGGTGGGTAGTGTCTTGCCTGCGCGGGAGAATACGTTTGGGGCCCGGTTGATGCTGCCCGTCTGGCGGAATGCCTTTCTTAGCCTCGATGGAGCACACGATTCAAAGAGTGGCTTCGTCAATGGCAACATACTGGTTCCGCGACCCGAGGAGCGGAGCTGTCTATCGGCCGATCCCAGAATTTGCGCGATCATCAACCGCTTCTTCCGGGCCTACCCAAATCAGGTACCCAATCGCCCAGATATCGAAGCTCGAGCGCTCAATACGAATGCAGCGCAGGCGATCGATACCACTACTTCGACCGCAAGACTAGACCAGATCCTCGGCAAGCATCGCCTTTCTGCGCGGCACTCATGGACCAATCAAAAGGTCGACGCATTTCAACTCATCGCCGGCCAGAATCCAGATACAACTACGAAATCTCATGATGCAAGACTGACGTGGACTTACGTGAAGAGTGCCCGTACGAACCTTGATGTGACTGGTGGCTTCCAGCGGAATCGAACGTTGTTGGTGCCTGAGCCCAATGCGGTAGGCCCGCAAGTGCAAATCGGAACCGCCTTTGACAAACTCGGGCCCGGCTCATCCATTCCAGTGGATCGCATTCAAAATCGCTTTCAATTTGGTTCCCGCGTGCAGCATCAATTTGCAAATCACACCCTTTCTGCCGGGGGCGAATTCGCCAGACTGCAGTTCAACGGGCAGGAGGCATCCGCCAATCGCGGCAACATCTTCTTCAGGAATGACTTCGGCCGTGATGCGATCGCCAACTTCCGGCTGGGGTTTGTCAGCCGATATTCTTTTGCCGTTGGGGATCTGAACCGTGGATTTCGGCGCAACGACTGGAACTGGTTTGTGCAGGATGTGTGGCGGGCATCGAAGAGCCTGACGGTAAGCATGGGGCTCCGCTACCAACCGCAGAGGCCGATCAGCGAAGTGAATCATCTGACAGAGATTCCCTTCGACTGCGACTGCAATAACCTCGGGCCCAATCTCGGACTGGCATGGCGACTTCCGTGGCAATTGGGGATCTTCCGTGCATCGTACTCAACTCAGTTTGGGGACGTGTTTCCGGCCACATTGCAGCAGCTTCGGTGGAATCCTCCGGCATTTCAGAAGATTGAAAACCAGGCCCCACCACTGCTTGATCTTCTGGCCGGTGTAGTGATCGACCCGAATGCACGGGCCATTGTCTTTCACTATCCGCGCAACTTGCAGACACCATACGCACATCAATACAGCGCGACATGGCAACTGCCAACGCCTGCCAAATGGGGCCGGCTGGAAGCGGCTTACGTCGGAAGCCGCACCTGGAAGCTGCTTTACATGCAGTATTTGAATCGAGCCGTTGTTGTCCCTGGGATCGCTCAGACGACAACGACGATTAACGCAAGGCGCCCCGACAATCGCTACTTTGACTACCGCGAGATTGCAAACACGGCAAGAGCTTATTACGATGCGGGTAAGATTTCTTACACCCTGGCCAGCAAGAACGGGTTGACGATCGACTCGGCTTATTGGTTTTCAAAGGCTATCGATACCGGTGCCACGTTCGTCAATATCGCAGCGGGAGATGACTCCAATCAGGGGCATTCCCAGGTAGCCGATAACATCAATGGCGACCTGCGTGGCTTGAGTAATTTCCATCAGACCAATGCATACCTGAGCCGGGTATCCTACCAGTTGGCACGCCGTACAAACTTATTGCGAGACTGGCGTTTTTCAGGAGTTTTTGTAGCCAAATCTGGAACGCCCTTTTCGGTGATAACCGGGTCGGACGCGCCAGGATATGGCAATGTGGATGGAGTAAGTGGAGATCGTCCGAATCTGGTGAACCGGTCGATCCTTGGTAAGACGTTTTCGCATCCCGATCAGGCCCCGAAGATTTTGACTCGTGAATCCTTCGCTTTCATTGAACCAACGGCGGCCCGTGGAAACCTGGGCATGAACACGTTTCGACGCGCTGGATTTCGTAATC
>CAZZGS010000201.1:2103-3559 GCA_964653845.1 uncultured Bryobacter sp. | reverse complement strand
CTCAACCTCTCGGTGGAGCGCAGATTCCCGATCCGGCAGGACAATGCAATATCCTTCCGCGCCGAATCGATTAACGCTACCAACACCCCTCAATTTGCAGAGCCGGTGTGGGATCTATCCAACCCTGCCTTTGGCAAAATCACTAACACCTTGAACGACGGACGTACCTTTCGCTTCTCTCTGAGCCTTGAATTTTGAGCTGCATCCAAAGTCGTTCACAAGTATTTTCATATTTTTTGTCGACTGGCAAGTTCTTTTTGATCAATGACTTGAGATACATTTCCGCTCACCTTTGATCTGATTTCTCCTCTAACCCTCACTAAGATCGACTTCGAGTAAGGGTTTCGCAGAAAGCGCAGCTGGTTGTGCCTTAAACGGCATGCCGGCTTTTTTTTGCCTGACTCATGAGGAAGAAAGGATTTACTATGATCTGGAATTCAATTCAAGGAGCGTCGCTTCGCTCCCTATGTTTTTTGCTTGCCTTGTTTTTCGCCACCGGCGAGATTGGCAGAACCCAGCCAGTCCTGACGAAGATTCAGGATATGGTTTACCTGGCTGACGGGTCCCGATTTAACGGGCTCGCCTTCATTGACTGGAAGAGCTTTGATACTGCCAATGGCTCAGTGATTGGAAGAAATAGTAAGGTGGTTCGGATTGTCGACGGGCTCTTGCAGGTTCAGTTGGCACCTACCACAAACACTAATAACACGTACTACTCAGTTAAATATTCAAGCGCCGGAAGAGTGCTGTTTACCGAAACATGGGCGGTTTCGCCGAGTTCGGCGAAGCTCAAGATTCGAGATGTAAGGGCAGTTCTGTTACCCGGTGGATTCGTTTCGGCACCCAATGTCGCTGGTGGCGGCAATTCCGGCGGAGGTGGCGTGATCGGTGAAAACGGTACAGGAGCCTTTGTTGATTTTGAGACGCCCACCGGACTGATCAATGGATCAAATCTGGTGTTTACGTTGGCCTCCACACCAAGCCCCCTATCTAGCCTGGAGCTGTATCGCAATGGGCTTAGAATGAGTCCGACGATCGACTTTACAATTACCGGTAACACCCTCACCTTCGTTGACAGCGCGCAACCGCAGGTCGGCGACTTGTTGCGAGCAACCTATCGGACTGGCATTTTTGGAACCGCGCCACACACTTTGCTGAGCGATTTACATAGCGACACATTTCCCGAGGCTGTCGTGCGAGGTGATCTGCTGGTTGGACAAGGAACCACAACCAAATGGATGCGCCTGCCGCTTGGCGCTGCCAATCGCTGCCTGATCTCGAATGGTCAGGATGCCGTTTGGAACGCTTGTCTGTTCACAGGCTTTACAAGCGGGGCAGTGCCTTTTGTGAATTCCAGTTCCATTCTTACGCAGGACGCTACATCTTTCTTCTGGGATGCCACCAACAAACGGCTTGGGCTTGGGACAGGCATCCCTGCTGCGAACCTTACTATCCA
>CAZZGS010000201.1:0-2003 GCA_964653845.1 uncultured Bryobacter sp. | reverse complement strand
GGGCAGGTTCATCCTGTTCCGCAGGTACTTTGTAGCGTGGGAGGCGGAGCAACCTCTTCCACCACCAATGTGGTGATTGGCTCGTGTTCGATCCCGCAGACTTTCTTTGACTCTGGCGACCGTATCGAAATCTCGCTTAACTTCGAGCACGCTGGTTCTGCCAGTGCATTTGTCACGGAGATCTTTATCGGATCCACTTCGGTGTTCAACCGGCAGTTTGCCACTACCGATACTTTGGCCTATGTAAAGGGTTCGGGCGGCTACTACCCGACCGGCGCAGCCTTTGGCACCCATAGCTTTGGGACTGCTGGTTCGAGTTCAGGAACTGCCATGGCTGGCTTGTCGGGCAACGTGACCTTGACTCCAACGGCGGCTACTCAAATTACGTTTCGAGCGAGGCTGGCGACAGCAAGCTCCGACGTGGTTACCCTCCGTAACTATACTGTGGTGCGCTTCCCGGCCCAGTTCAACCCTTAGGCTTTCCAGAGAGGCTTTTATAACCTCATCCCTTTCTTCCTCTCCGGAAAGAAAAGGGGCGGAACAGCGCTTTGCCGTTCCGCCCCTTTTTCATTGGGATTGAGTCGCTCTTTAGAAGAAGAAACGCAGGCCGCCCTGCAACTGGCGGGGATTGCCAAGCTGGGCGTTCTGGCGGTTGTATCTACCGTCGGCATTGCGCAAGCGCATGAAGTCGGCTGCCACCGGAGCGGTTGTACCGTTGGTTGTGAAACCGTTACCGTAGATGGAGGCAATGCCGCCAAAGACGACATTATCGAGGTTCAGCATGTTGAATGCTTCCACCGAGAACTGCACCTTGTAGCGCTCCTTGAACGTGAAGCTTTTGATGATACGCATGTCGGTGGTGCTGAATCCGCGATTGCGGAAGTAGTTGCGTGGGAAGGGATCGCCAGCCGAACGGAAAGGACGATCGTTGTTGTTGCCGTCGCGATTGAGATCGGAGCCTGCGCGCGGGTTGAGGGGAGTGCCAGAGCGGGCGCGGACAATGCCAGACAGCTCGAAGCCCCAAGGCAGCGAGTAGACGGCGTTGCCTGTAAAGTTGTGGCGAATGTCGAGAGCGCTGTAATAGTATTCGCTCTTCAGGTTGAAGCTGTCCATGTAGTCGAAACCGCCGGCGCTGCGTTCGCTATCGTCGTCAGAGAAGTTCTGGGCCACGGTGTAGAAGCCCTGGAACTGCAGCTTCTTGGTGCGGTATTGAGCCTGGAAGGTGACCGCACGATACATTGATCGAGCCGAAGACTCGCGAATGGTGAGAGAGCCAACGGTTGACACAGGGCGGAGGATACCGCCGCCGACGATGCCGTAATCCGGACGCAGACTTTGATCGCCAGTGCGGAGAGTCGGAGAGGGTAGGTTGTAGTCGCGATTGCGATTCAGATGTACTGTGTTGACGTAGTTGAATTGAATGCCTGCGGTGAAGTTCTTGAACCACTCTGTTTCAGTACCCAGGCCTATCTGGAAGGAACGCGGGTTCTGGAAGTTGGGGGCGACAGTAGTAAAACCAGCGTTAACAAAAGGGTCACGTGCTGTTGCGCCAACAGAGATGGCAGCGGCACGCTGCACAATATCAAGCGGGATCACAGGAAGGGCAGTGAGCGGGGTCCGATTCAGATCTACACCCGCTTCAAGAAAGCTCTGGTAAGCCGTCTTCACTGTTCCAGGACCGCCAACGGCAAGCGAAACATTGCCAGGGGGGTTCCGGAAATTGGCAGTTGGATCGGCAAAGGTGATCAACGGGGTGGCCGCGTAGAAGATACCAGTATGGCCACGAATCACCGTTCGGAATTGATCGGTGAACGGGGTCCAAGCGAAGCCAAATCGGGGAGCGATCTGATTCATGTTGTTGTCGATTCTACGCGGGCTGGCAATATTGCCGATGGGGAAGCGGACACCTTCAATGCGGTTGAGCACGGTCGTGTTGTTGGCGACAACTTCGGGATTGATCTGAGCTTCCCAACGAAGGCCGAAATCGAGGGTCAGCCTTTTGG
>CAZZGS010000200.1:1386-7779 GCA_964653845.1 uncultured Bryobacter sp. | reverse complement strand
CGACGCGTGTGGTCCAGTTTGGATCGTTTGCATTCCCTCCATCAGGGCGGAAGGCCAGGATCTCTGGAGGTGTCTTTGACTCATGTCCGGCACAAAACGGACAGAAGCGGTTTGTCGGCCCAGCCACCGGCACGCGCACGAAATCACTCGGACGCTTGGCGCGTTCGACGGAAATAATCACCCACCGGCCAGTCACCGGATCGCGTCGCAATTCAGGCATAAGAAACTAACGATTCTCGCACAGGGCAACAGAGAATCTACGAGAAATGCTGGAGCGCTACGATCTCATCCCACTGAAAATCTTCCCGCCCAACGCCTTGGCTGGCTGCATTTATCGCCATCGATCTGCCCAGCGTATCAACCTCAATTCCCCGGTACTTTCGCAGTGGTCCAAGCAAAACGTACTTGAGCGACGGCCAAACCTGGAGCATCAGCCCCTGAAGCAAGCCATAACGATTTGCCGGAGTGAGTATCATCGAAGGATGAAACACGCTAAGCCGCGCAAAGCCCAGCGCGGCAAGGCCATCTTCCAGTTCACCCTTGACGCGCAAATAGAATGATTTCGACCGCGAATCTGAATCAACTGAACTGAGCAGGACAAAGTGTTGCACTCCTGCCTTTTTGCATTCCGCGGCGAAGTCGAGCACAACCGATTTATCTAGCCTGACAAATTCTTCTCGACTGACTTTGGAAGGTTGCCCGACACCCAAGGTGCAGACAGCTACTTGGTGGCCGGCGAGCAAATGCCGGTACGAGGACGGCTCAAAGAGATCTACAAGGTGCTGACTCAATCCCCCCCGCTCACGCCATCTAGCCCCTTGCGTCCAAGGAGAGTGAACCGCTCGAGATTTCCAAACTCCAGCAAGTTCGCAACAACGCGGCTACCAACTGCGCCAGTAGCTCCAATCATGACGACGGAGAGAGAAGATTTCATATGTAGAGTTGTTGCTTTTCGATCTATCGCTTATTTAATGGGCAAGGCATGGGTGGCCTGGTATAAGTCCAGACGGGAGAGGAAATCGGCCCACAGGCGGCGGCTATCCACCCGCGTAATCCAGGTGATGCGTCTCGAAGGGTTCGTCGGAGCTTCAAAGCTCATCGCGGAATTCATCGACGGGCGCACGTCCTCGCGAGATTCTGTCATTCCCAGTAGATGAGCCAGCACGATGTTGTCCCAGATCATCCAGGGCTTGGTGAAATCGTCTTTCCGAAGTGGCTTGACGTGCCGGTAATACCAGGCGAGAAACTCAGTCCAGAGCCATTCGCCGATTGGGCCGCGCCCGGCCACCATCGACTTCGCCTGATCGAGACTGAGTGCGAGGTCTCGGCGGCAAACGTCGCCGGGGCCAGTGACCAGAGGTACGTCTGAATCCAGAACCACCTGCATTGCGATCGGGTCGTTGGCAATGTTGAACTCGTTTCCTCCCTGAGTTGCATTATTGAAGCCCATGTTCAGGACACGTATGCGCCGGGTGATGGTTGGATCTTTCAGAATTGCGGAGGCAACATCGGTAATCGCCCCGATATTGAGCACCTGCAGTCGATTGGCTTCACTGTAGCCCTTTGAAACTTGAATGAGAAAGTCCACTCCCGGGCTTGACTGGGGCTGTGTTCTTGAGACGAGCGGCAAACTGGCTCCTTCAATCAGAGGAGGGTGTGTCTGCATCCCCATACGATCTTCAACAACAGATCGTAGAATCCCCAGGGATACCTTGCCAGCCGGCGGGCTGATACTCGGGGCATGAGCGGACAGAATCCCTTTTACGTCGAATGACGGTTGAAGCAGCAGATAGACAATCGCCCACTGGTCGTCCACCTCGTTGCCAACATCGGTAGATAGAACAACCGGAATCGGTACCTGGCCCGGGAGTAATGAAAGGGCCAGTAGGAGCAAAGCCGCACGCTTATGGAGCATGAGAATAATCTATCGTCTTCCGCGCCAAAATTGAATCAGGCTAGTAGCGAACGGGTTCCAGTGAACTTGGTAGAGTGAAGCGTACTGCTGAGCCACTCCCTTGAATGGATTCCATCCAGATGCGCCCGCCGTGACGTTCAATCATTTGGCGGCAAAGAGGAAGTCCGATACCAGTGCCGGGAATCTCATTCCCGTGCAGACGTTGAAACATTCCGAAAATCTTTTCAAGGTTGCCTCGTTCAATCCCGATACCGTTATCGCGAATCGAAAACAGCCAACGGTCGGCGGCAATATCAGCCGAAATCTGAACCTGCGGTACCGATGCACTACGGTATTGAATCGCGTTTCCGACGAGCGTTTCAAAGAGGCTCTCCAGCATCGCTTCTTCGGCAACCACTGTTGGTAAAATCACAGAACTCACCTTGGCCCCACTCGCTGTGATTACGCCTGACAATTTCTCGATCGCACTTATAAGTACCTGATTGCAGTCCACTAGCGACAAATTCAACTCGCTGCGCTGAGAAAGCGCCCAGTATTCGCCGAGGGCTTTGACCAAAGCTTCGATCTGTAAGGCACTCTCGAGAGCATCGGCGATGCAGGTCTCAGCGGCAGGGCCAAGCCGGCCTTGATAATCCTCCGCTAACATCCTGGTAACTTTCACAATCATGCTCAAAGGATCGTGAAGGTCTTGAGTGAGAGCGTTTCCGAAATTCTTCAGTTCTAAATTGGCGCGCTCAAGGGACTCCTCAGCTTGCCGCCTCTCGGTGATGTCGATGAATGCACTTACCGCGCCACGCGGCTTTCCACGTTCATCGAACAATGGCGTTGCACTGCCAAGCAGCCATCGAGAATCACCATCGTCAAAAAGCAGTTCAAACTCGTAGTTATCTACGCGAATGCCGGTTTGCGCAGCGCGAACTAATGGCAAATCTTCAAATGGAATCTCATGTCCGTCTTTAAAGTTTCTCCAGTGGTTTGCCTGATCTGGATTGATCGATATTCTGTCAGCGTCGCCGCTGGTTGGGAATCGGAGTAGCTCATAGGCGTTTCGATTCGCCTGGACCGTTCGACACTCCACGTCTTTGGCGATGTAAACGCCTACGGGTACAGTCTCAAGCACCGCTGTAATCTCGGCATGGAGTTTCTGCTCGCTCAAATCGGTAACGACAAGACAGCAGCAGGCGACACCACCCAAAACAAGATTCTGCATGGACAGATACACAGGCAATGCCGATGCGCCGCTACCTATCAAACGCAGTTCAGCTTTCCTCCGGCCTGGGCTCTTCAGTAATATCGTGACCAAATCGACATCTTCAGAAACAACAAACTTTGTAATGCTCGCACCGATGACATGTTCAAGCGGATGTCCCAGCATTGTTGCAAATGGTCTGTTCGCAAAAAGAATGAGTCCGTGCAGATCCAGAGTCACTGCACCTTCGGCCATCTCTTCCACCATCAACCGGTAGGCCGCGTCGGCACCCTTCAGAGTGTAGACCCGTTCTCCCTCCGGGCCGGCAGCCACGATGGCGTCTACCTCGCCATCTCTAATCGCTCTTAGCGTCTCTTCAGCGTCCTCAACCCGCGCTTGCAGCGCCGTGATGCGACCCAGAAGCTGCTCTCTATTTTCACGAATCATGTTCGTCCTTCTTAAGCTTGCGAAGAGTTGCGCGTTTCGTAAGATCAAGCCCATCCATCACCTTTACTCTATCGGAAAGATCCCCTACCAGCTTTCGCAACGGCAGAGGATGCTTCTTAACTAGAGTCGGGGTAACAAAAACCTGCTCGGGCGCGGCCTGATCGGGGTTCTGGTAAATGTCGACTACTTCGAGGTCGTAACAACCGGCAAGATGTTCTTCACAAATTGCGCGGATGTTCTGGATGGCCCTGGCGCACTTTGGTGTGGTGCCGGTGATGAATAATTTCAGCAAATAGCGCTCATCTTTTGGGCCCTTCGCTAGCGCCATTTCAAAAGCAAGAGTCAGATCTTTCAGCTTTGCCCTCATCATTTCATTATGCCAGACCGGACTGGCGCGACTTCAGATCGAGCCCAACCAACACCTTCTCCGTGTTTGAAAGATCTCCAATTATTTTCCGCATCGGTTCAGGAAGCCTTCGCACTAATGTAGGGAGTGCGAAAATCTGGTCACCCTTGGCCAATTGCGGATTCTCAAGCAAGTCCACAATTTCAATGTGATACTCCCCTGGAAGGTGCTCCTCGCAGATGCGCTTTAGATTGGCAAAAGCCTGTAAAGACTTAGCCGTCTGACCCGCGACATAAAGTCGCAACTGCCACGTTGCCGTCGGAGCTTTTTGAGTAATACGCTTCAATTTGGGTTGCATCCTATTTTCGCCTTCCGCGTGCAGCGAGTGTACTGCCATTTATTACCGGGATTGCCTTTTTCACAAAACGGCTATCTGCCATTTCACCTTGGTCTCTCTCCGACTTCACCAGCTTCAACTTCTCCTGGGCAATGAGTTGTTGCGACTCCTGCTCTTCAGTCTCCAGTTCCAGTTGCAAAGCAGCGATCTGAGCATCCAGAACTTTACGTTTGCGCAGTAGCAACAGTTGTTTTCGCTCAATTTCCTGGTGCCCTAGAATGGCTGCCGAGGCGTCTTTCGCTTCCTGTGTGACACGTGCTGAACCTGTGAGTACACCCACTTCACCCAAGTACACTTCACGCAACTCTACTCCATGATTTGTCAGAAGAAACTCGCGAATCTGATTGGAATGTGCGAGACCGCGGGCTTTCAAGATGTAGATGGTACGGTTGCGTTCTCCGCCGCTCTCAATATCCCGCAACAGTAACCATGTGTCGACGAGCGAAGAGATATCGATTTGCGTCTGTTCCTGCGCCAGTGAACCATCGGTTAGAGTAGTGAGCACGGCGGTGATCTGTTTTTCTTTTAAAAAATCGATCAGGCGCAATAAAATGCTTCGCGTCTCGAAAGAAGTGCCTGCATGCAATAGCCCAGTGACAGGGTCCACCACGACGATGCTTGGATTGAATTCCTTGATGATTTTGTGGATTTTCACCAGATGCATTTCAAGCCCAAAGGTTGTGGGCCTCACAGAATGAAAATGCAAGAGACCCTTGTCCATCCAGTGCTTCAAATCGATTCCAATCGAGCGCATATTCCGCATGATCTGATCGGCTGATTCTTCAAATGAGAAGATCACGCAGCGCTCACCACGAGCGCATGCCGCCGCCGCAAAATGGGCTGAAAGGCTTGACTTTCCCGTTCCTGCAGTGCCCGATATCAAAATGCTACTTCCACGAAAGTAGCCGCTGCCGCCAAACATGGAGTCGAGCGCAGGAACGCCTGTAGATACTCTTTCGCTACTCGACGAATACTTCAGATCGATCGAGGTTACGGGAAGCACGGAGATTCCGTCTTCTTCAATCAGGAATGGATACTCGTTCATTCCATGGGTGGAGCCTCGATACTTGACTACACGCAAGCGACGAGTGAGAACGGTTTCCGTCACCTGATGATCGAGCAGGATGACGCAATCGGACAAATACTCTTCGAGACCATAACGAGTGAGTGTCGATTGCCCTCGCTCCCCGGTAACAATTGTGCTGAGATTCCTCTCTTTCAGCCATCTGAAGAGTCTTCGCAATTCAGCCCGCAAAACCGGTCGATTCTCAAGCCCGTCAAATAGGGCCTCAACACTATCCAGCAATACGCGCTTGGCACCAATGGCATCGACAGCGTAAGCCAGCCTTAAGAAAAGTGCTTCAAGATCGTAATCGCCCGTTTCGTCTATCAAATTCCGCTCGATAAAAATATGGTCTATCACCAGCTTTTTGTTAGCGATCAAAGCAGTAAGATCAAAACCAAGCGACCCCACGTTGCTGGCAAGTTCGTCGGCAGTCTCCTCAAATGAAATGCAGACACCGGGCTCGTTGAATTCCAACGCACCGCGTACAAGAAACTCCATTCCGAGAAGTGTCTTGCCGCAACCGGCCTCGCCACAGACAAGCGTTGGCCGCCCACGCGGCAGCCCACCGAGGGTGATCTCATCGAGTCCGTGAATCCCAGTCGGACATTTAGGAAGCTCGCCCACCCGGGCTTTAATTTTTTTAGGTTTAATTTTTTTAGAAGTCATTCAGCAAAGGCTTCAAACGATACGATTTCGTAGAAGAAGCCATTCAGTAACCACGTGAAGGGCCATTCCTTTGCCTGCAATCTTTCAGCAACTTAAAGAGTAGCCTGACTCAAAGTGACCGACCAAATAACGTCTAGTGACCAAATATGGTCGCCGCTAAATCGTGGCGCGAATAAGACCAAAAGATACCGGTTGCATTTGAGCCCTGCGAGGCGTAGGATTGCAACCGAGGAAAGCACATGGCTACATTACTCGGTGTAGTAAAGGAAACACTGCCTGGCGAAAGGCGTGTGGCCTTGACCCCAAGAGCGGCAGAGGCGCTGGGCAAGGCCGGACTGGAAGTGGTACTGGAGGCAGGAGCAGGGAC